>DAORXQ010000074.1 GCA_035371905.1 bacterium
AATAAGTTTATCATCTGAACTGAATTATACCAATTTTTTGAACATCCTTTATCTTTCTGATATACCAATTTTTGCATATGAAAGAAAAAATGAACATCCATTAATTATTGTAGGAGGAAATTCAGCTTTCAATCCATTGCCACTCGTTCCTTTTGTAGATGCATTTTTTATTGGTGAAGGAGAAGAGGTTTTTAATGAGATTATTGACATAATAAAAGAAAATAAGGATAATAGATATAAAATCCTTGAAAATCTAAATAAAATTGATTCAATTTTTGTTCCATTATTAAAAAAAGAAAAAGTGAAAAAAGCGATTGTAAAAGATTTGGATAATTCCTTCTTTCCTTTGAAGTATTTAGTTCCACTAACTGAAATAACTCATGATAGAATTTCAATTGAAATAATGAGAGGATGTGTTCAGGGTTGTAAGTTCTGTCAGGCGGGCAGTTGCTGGAAACCTGTACGAATTAGAAGTTATAATAAAATTCTGGAAATTGCAAAAGAAGTATATAAGAATACTGGCTATGAAGAAATTTCTCTTTTATCTTTTTCAGCAGGAGACCATCCACAGATAGAAAAGATAGTAACAAAACTTGTAGAGGAATTTAAATTAAAAAATGTTTCAATTTCATTTCCATCATTAAGAATAGATACCTTTTCTTTTCAACTTGCATTGAAGATTAAAGAAATAAAAAAAACTAATCTGACATTTGCTCCTGAAACAAGCGAACGTTTAAGAAAAAATTTGGGTAAAAAAATTACTGATGAAGAATTACTAAATCTTGCAATTCAGGCAAAAGCAAATGGTTACAGACATATAAAATTATATTTTATGATTGGTTTACCCGATGAATCAGAAGAGGATATAGATGAGATTATTAAACTTATAACGGAAATTTCAAAGGTAATATTTGTACACATTTCTTTCAATACATTTATTCCTAAACCTCACACTTCATATCAGACAGAAAGATTTATAAAAAAAGAAGAATATGAGACAAAAAGGATATATATAACAGAAAAACTCAAAAGGAATAAATATGTAAAGTTTAATTTTCACCCTTATGAAACAAGTTTTATAGAATGTATTTTAAGTCGGGGAGATGAAGAACTGTCAAAAGTAATTTATAATACATGGAAAAAAGGAAATAAATTTGAAAACTGGAAAGAGTTTTTCAAATTTAAAAACTGGTTGGAAAGTTTTGAAGAAGAAAAGGTTTCAATAGACAAATATCTTGGATATTTAAAACCACCATTTAAATGGGATTTTATTAAATTATGAAAGGCCTGGGCCGGATTTGAACCGGCGAATAGCGGTTTTGCAGACCGCTGCCTTCCCGCTTGGCTACCAGGCCATTTTTTTATTATACCTATATAGCCATTTTTTCTACAAGATTTAAATACTCAACTCTTATAGATTTTGTTTTACTTGTAACTTCCGAAAGCGGAATATAAACTATTTCTTCTCCCTTTATTCCTATCATATATCCAAACTTTCCTTCCATTAAAATTTCTACCGCTCTATGTCCAAAAATAGTTGCAAGTTTTCTTGTTAAATATGTTGGTTTTCCCCCTCTTTGTATATAACCAAGGACTGTATATCTAATTTCTCTTTCTGGAAATTTTTCACTTAAAACTTTTGCCAGTTTCTCTGCTTTTTCTGCACCTTCAGCGAGAACAATTATACAACTTTTTTTGCCCTTTTTTTCTTCTTCTTTAAGTTCTTCAACAATTTTATCAATGTTTAACTCTACTTCCGGAATTATTACAATTTCAGCACCACAGACAATACCCACTTCAAGCGCAAGAATACCACTTTCTCTTCCCATAACTTCTATAATAAAAGTTCTCTCATGACTTGTAGCAGTATCTCTAATTCTATCTATTGCATCTATTGCTGTATTTACTGCTGTATCAAAGCCAATTGTATAGTCAGTTCCATAGATATCATTATCAATTGAAGCGGGTATATGAACAACAGGGAAATTGAATTCTGAATAGAGTAGATATGCGCCTTTAGCAGAACCATCTCCACCTATTACAACAAGTCCTTCAATTTTTGCTTCTTTTAAATTTTTATAACATATTTCTCTAATTTCTTTATTTTTAAACTCATAAAATCTTCTGGTTTTTAAAATTGTTCCGCCCTGATTTATTATTCCACTTACACTTCTTGAAGTTAACTGTCCAAATTTTTTTTCATAAAGTCCTCTGAACCCTTCATAAATTCCAATTACTTCAATATTATTATAAATAGCAGTTCTGACAGCACTTCTTATAGCAGCATTCATTCCAGGCGCATCCCCACCCGTTGTAATAATTCCCACTCTTTTCATATTAATATCCAAAATCTGCTTTTAATCCTGGTTTAATTTCTCTTGATTCTTTAATTAAAGATTTTGCTTCTTCGTGAATCCATTCAAATTTATACCACCATGGCTTTGACATAATTTTTGTAATTGTTCTAATCTGTCTTATTCTTGGTATTGCTATTTTTACAAATGCTTTTTCAAGAGTATCCCAATCTTTTGTTTCAGGGTCTGTAAATGCTTCTTTAAAATATGCTCTTCCGCACATAGGTCCTGCTACAAGGTCACACACCGAACCGTATTGGATTGCATATTGTTCAAAATCTACTGCTGCACTGAGTAATAATAAAGGTCTTGGTGATATTTTTTCCATTTCAAATGCAACGTCTCTTACAACTTGTGGTGAACATACCTGGATTATCTTTCCATCTTCTTCTACCCATAATACTGGAACTTGAGTTTTGTAAAAATGTCCTAATGGTGAAAAATCTTCAGCCATTTTTATTAATACATCAGGTAATTTTTTTGCTTTTTCAAGTTTTGTCTCACCCGGTAAATCTGCAAGTAATGTTTCATTATAAAGAGGTTTTTCAAGTTTTTTACATTTTTCAAAGACATCTGCAAGCCATTCTCTGTTTTTTTCCCAACTTTCTTTATGGTCGGGATTTAGATACACAAGTGTTTTGAATGCATCTACTTTGTCTGCAATTTCTTCTGGTTCTATTGCAAGACGGGCAACTTTACCTAATCCTCCATCAAGTTCAACTGGTTTTGTATGTTCAAGTCGTCCAATTAAAAGTATTTCTGAACCAAGAGCTTCTTTAAATCCCGGTGTTAAAATAGCAAGATGATTAAATAATGCAGCTGTAACTTCGCCCCTTAGATGTCTTGCAAATCTTTTACATACTTCCTTGACATCTTCATCATTGGCTTCTCTTTTTTCACCTATGTGTTTTAAAAAACTATTTGTAAGTTTAATATAGGAACTATGCTGATCCGAAGCAAAAACATCCATAACACCATCTGGAGCAAACCTTGCAAGCACTTTAAAAATACCCTCACTTACTTCCAAACCATCCTTAAATTTAGCATATATCATCATTTACCTCCTTTTTTAAATATATTGGTTTTTAAATTCTTTTACTTTTTTTCTTAAATTTTCATCTTTTCTTGATATAATCTGGGCTGCAAAGATAACTGCATTTTTTATACCTGTTTTCCCCAGAGACATACAGGCAACTGGAACTCCCTCAGGCATCTGTGCAATTGAAAATATGGTTTCTGTACTGGGAATATCATTAACAGGTAAAGGTACACCAATAACCGGGATGATTGTTTTGGAAGCAATAATACCAGGTAAATGAGTTGAAATTCCACTGCAGACAATTACTACATCTATCTCTGTTTTTTCTATTAATTCCACAAGTTCATCCACTGGATTTAAATTATTCATTCCGGAAATTATTTTAACATCATAAAAAATTTTTAATTCTTCAAGGATTTTCTTCCCTTCATCAATTTTTTTTAAGTCATTTTCATTATCTACTACAATAATTACTTTTGCCATATCTTTTTCATTCTTGAAATAGCTTCTTTTATTTTTTCTTCATTTATTGTTAAAGAAAAACGAATATATCCTTCACCGGAAGGACCAAAACCGACTCCCGGAGTTGCAACTATTTTACCATTTTCAAGTAAAAAGTCAACAAATTTAATTGAACTTTCATTTATTTTCACCCAGAAATAAAATGTTCCTGATGGTAAATTAAAATCAAATCCCAGTTCTTTCAGCCCTGTTGCAAAAATATCTCTTCTTCTTTTGTATATTTCTCTAATTTTAATAACTGATTCTTGAGAACCTGTAAGTGCTTCAATTCCTGCGAATTGAATTGCTTCAAAGGTTCCAGAGTCAATGTTTTCTTTAATTTTAGCAAGAGCCGATATTAAATAAGTATTGCCACAAGCCCATCCTATTCTCCATCCTGTCATATTATAAGTTTTGGACAATGAGTTAAATTCAATCACTACATCTTTTGCACCATCTATTGAAAATATATTAACTGGTTTTTTTTCAAAATATATCTCTGAATAAGCAGCATCATAAACAAGAATAATATTATTTTTTTTACAGAAATTTATTGCTTCTTTTAAAAAATCATAACAGGCAAAACTTCCTGTTGGGTTATTCGGATAATTTAAATATAAAATTTTCGTCTTTTTAATTATCTCTTCGGGAACTTTTCCCAGTTCCGGTAAGAATTCATTTTCTTTTTTCAGAGGTAGAAAATAACTTTCCCCTCCTGCAATCAGAGTCCCAAGATGGTATACAGGATATCCTGGCTCTGGAACAAGTGAAATATCTCCATTATTTATGAAACACAGAGGAAAATGTGCAATTCCTTCTTTTGAACCAATCAAAACACATATTTCATTTTCATAATCAATTTCAACATCATAGTTTTTTTTATAATATTCAGCAATTGCTTTTCTGAATTCTTTTGTACCTTTTCCAAAAGGATATCTATGAAAATTTGGATTTTCAACTGCTTTTTTCATTGCTTCAATTATATTTGAAGGAGTAGGTAAGTCAGGGTCTCCAACTCCAAAATCAATTACAGATTCTCCTTTTGCATTTAATTCTTTTTTCTTTCTATCTATTTCTACAAAAAGGTATGGCGGGATTTTTCTTAATCTTTCACTTACTTCAAACATTTAGAACCTCCTCTTTTATAAAGTTTTCCATTCCATAAAGTCCCTTATCTTTTTTATTCAAATATTTTGAAACCTTTAATGCTCCTGATGCAAATGCTTCTCTGTTATAGCATCTATGAGAAATTTCAATTATTTCACCAGTTCCTCCAAAAAAAACAGTATGTTCACCCACTATATCTCCAATTCTTAAAGAATGTATACCTATTTCATCAAATTGTCTTTCTCCTGTTTCTCCACTTCTTCCATATTTCAAAATTTTCTCTATTTTTAAATTTCTTTCATTGCATATTATTTCTGCAATTTTTTTTGCAGTACCACTTGGCGCATCTTTTTTAAAATGATGATGTATTTCTTCTATTTCAATTTCGTAATTTTTGAAAAGTTTAGTTGCATATTTTATAACTTCAAAAAAAAGATTTACACCTAAACTCATATTTGGTGATAAAAAAACCGGTATATATTCTGAAATTTCTTTTATTTTTGCAATTTCTTCACTTTTGAAACCAGTTGTTCCAATAACTATTTTACCTCTTTTTTCTTTAACTGTCTTTATAAAACTCATAGTTGCTGAAGGTACTGTAAAATCAATTACTATATCATCTTTTTCTACTATTTCATCTAAACTATCAAAAACTTTAATGCCCTCTTTGATTTCATAACCAATCATTGGATGGCTTTTGGTTTCAATTCCACCTTTTACAAAAAAATCTTTATCTTTTAGAGCAAGTTCAATTATTAAACTTCCCATTCTTCCACAGGCACCACATACAATCAGATTAATTTTTTCCATTTTTATTCCTCCCTTACCCTTTTAATTTTAGCACCCAGCATATTTAATTTTTTTTCAAATTTTTCATACCCTCTATCAAGGTGATATATTCTTGAAATTTCAGTAGTTCCATCAGCGACAAGACCGGCAAGAACAAGTGCTGCACTTGCTCTTAAATCAGAAGCCATGACTTTTGTGCCTTTTAATAACTCTACTCCTTTTATTATCGCTTTTGAACCATCAAGGGTAATATCTGCACCAAGTCGATTCAATTCTCCAACATGAATAAATCTTTCAGGAAAAACTTTTTCTGTTATCAAACTTATTCCATCTGCAAGTGTAAGAAAACTCATCATTTGTGCTTGTAGGTCAGTAGGAAAACCTGGAAATGGAAGGGTTGTAATTTCAACTGCTTTCCATCTTTCTTTGGGTATAGTGACAACAAAATTATCTCCATAATAAATTTCAAGACCCGATTCTTCTATTTTATCAAAAAGAGAAAGAAGATGTTCTGTTATAACTCCATTAATTTTTATTTTACTTTTTGTAATATATCCAGTAAGTATATAAGTTCCTCCTTCAATTCTATCCGGAATAATTTTATATTCAACACCTTTTAATTTCTTGACTCCTTCAATTCTGATAATATGGGAACCTTCTCCATATATTCTGGCTCCCATTTTTTTTAAAAAATTTGCAAGGTCTACTATTTCTGGTTCACAGGCAGCAAATTCAATAATTGTTTCTCCTTCAGCTAAAACAGCAGCACACATCACATTTGCGGTAGCAAGAACACTTGAACCAAAATTTCCTCCAAGGAAAACTTTAGTACCTTTAAGATTGTCACATTTTCCTACTATATATCCTTCTTCATTTTCTATTTGAACTCCAAGTTTTTTTAGTCCTTTTATGTGTAAGTCAATTGGTCTTGGTCCTATTACACATCCACCCGGCATTGAAAATCTTGCCTTTTTATATTTTGCAAGTAAAGGTCCTAAAAGGCATATTGAACCTCTCATTGTGCTCACGAATTCATAAGGAGCGGTAAATTGATAAATCCCTGATGGGTCAATTTCAAGAGTATTATTTTCAAATTTTGTATTGACACCCATATAGTTTAAAATTTTTATCATTGTTTGGATATCTTTTAAATCAGGGACATTATATAAAACAGTTTTTCCTTCACCCATTATACTGGCGGCAATTATAGGTAGTGAAGCATTCTTTGAACCGGATACTTCTATTTCTCCTTCAAGTTTATTACCACCTTCAATAATAAATTTTTCCATATGTCTCCTTTTTTGTCATATTATTTTACTATATTTTATATTTTTTTAAAGACCATAATTCTTTCAAAAGATGAAAAGTCCTTTTCAATAGAAAAAAGTTTAAGTTCAGGTGGAACAAATTTTCTTATTTTCGGGGCTTGATTATAACCTATTTCAATTATTAAAAACCCATTTTTTTTAAGGTGATACAAACTTCCTTTTAAAATTTTTTCTATTATTTTAAGACCGTCTTTTCCTCCGATAAGTGCCCTTTTTGGTTCCTTTGTTATTTCTTTTTCCAGTTTTTTATATTCATTTTCACTCACATATGGTGGATTACTTACTATTATTTCAAATTTCTCTTTTATTTCACTAAAAATATTTGAAAATAAGAGATTCACCTTTTTCTCAACATTATTTAAAAAAACATTTCTGTGAGCAATTTTTAAACTTTTTTTAGAAAAGTCAATTCCTGTAACCAGACAATTATCAATATTTTTAGCAAGTGTAATAGCGATGTTTCCACATCCGGTTCCAATGTCAAGAATTTTAACTTTTTTTGGATAAAAATACTCTTTATATAAATTGATTGTTTTTTCTACAAGCAATTCAGTTTCTGGTCTTGGTATAAAAACTCCTTTTTCAATTATAAATTCACAGTCATAAAAATAAATTTTTTTAGTAAGATATGCAGTCGGTATTCTTTTTTTTCTTTCTTCAATTAATTTTAATAATTTTTTCTGTATTTTTTCAGATAAAAATATTTTTTCTATATAAATTTTGTATCTTTCTATTCCAAGAATATGTGACAATAATATTTCCAGTTCTATACGAGGTGAACTTATGCCCTTTTTTTGAAGTTCTTTTTCTGTTTTTTTTAGGAAGGTTAAAGCATCCACAGTTTTTTATTAATTTTTTGCCTCTTTTACTTCATCTTTTACTAAAGAAGATATAACTTTTTTAGCCGTATTTTTAATCAGTGGATATTCTCCTTCTTCTGCAAGATACTCAATAAGACCTTTAATTTCATTATCGGGATTTTGCTTTAAATATTCTCCAAGAACTTCAATAATACTTGCTCTTATATAAATTTCTTCTTCGCGATTACCCTGAGGATAGTTTTCTTTTAATCTGGATACCATTAAATCAATACTTCTATATTCTCCAAGTTTTCCAAGAGCAATGTAATAGTACATTCTTAAACCCGGAACTCCAAATTCTCTCCATGCTTTTTTTATGACTGGTAAAGAATCTGTATCTCTTAAATTTGCAAGAGCATTCATTAATTTAACAGCAAAAATAATTTCATTCTTTTCTTCATTTGTTTCTCTTTGATAAGAG
>DAORXQ010000075.1:0-2403 GCA_035371905.1 bacterium
ATATACCCTTGCGTTATCAAAAATTATTGAATTTCCTAATACTCTTGCGTTCCCAGATATCATTGCGTTTTCATATACCCTTGCGTTATCAAAAATTATTGAATTTCCTAATACTCTTGCGTTCCCAGATATCATTGCGTTTTCATATACCCTTGCGTTATCAAAAATTATTGAATTTCCTAATACTCTTGCGTTCCCATATACTCTTGCGTTATCAGATATCAGTGCGTTTCCATATACACTTACACTTTCATATACTCTTGCGTTATTAAAAACCATTGCGTTATCATATATCCAACAATTTCCTTCCTGTGATAGATTTTTTTCACTTTCTACAAAACCTCCCAATTCTCCTTTTTTAACATCTCCAAAATCCTTATCCGCCATTATTTGATATAACTTCCTTCCATTTACATTAATTTTGTTATTTGTTAAATGATATTTTTTCATAGTTTTATTTTTATTTATAAATCTTTTAATTTAGTATTTATGCTTGTGTTAAATTCATTCGCTATTGCGTTAGCATACGCTTTCCTTTCGTTTAAAGGAGATGTTGAAGCCCAAACATCAACAAATTCACTAATATTCATATCTGTTGTGTAATACTTGCTCTTTCCGTCCCAAATATAATTTAATTGAGAATATAAAGCATTCCACCCATCTTCTTCTGTCATAAATTTAGCAAATCCTTTTTCCCCTAATACCGCATTTTTCTGTCCGACATAAACTAAATTTCCAGGATTATTATTTCTCTTCGCTAAACTTCCTTTAACATAAAATCCTTCTTGTTTTGCTATCGTTTTTGCTAATCTATTTATCACATCTTCTCTATTTTGTATTTTAGAAGCCTCTAATTTCTTTTTTAAAATCTCTACAATGCTATTTAAAATTCCAATTATCGCTATCATTGTTGTTGCTATTCCTTTTATCGGCAAATCAGCAAATAACTTGTCTTTATAAGGTTCAATTGAGTTATGATAAACATTCTCGCATATCAATGTCATTTCCTCTTCTGTTGCTTTCGGATTTGATTTTTTATACTCCATACAAGCCTGGTCCAGATAATCAGTAATATTTATTTTCCAGGCATTTCTTAAAATTCCAAAAAATGCGTGTATTGTTTCGTGAGCAAAAGCCCTCCAAACCCAATTATCAGGCCTTTTAGCAAATTCTTCGCTTATAGGCATATCAACGCAAACGCTTCCATTAAAATCATTCCAGTAATGAGTTGTAAATGCTTTATTAGATTCAGAGTGAGTGGGAGCGTGTAAAAAATATATAATGTGATATTCACCAGGAGTTTCGTATTTCCCACTCATCTTTTTCATAAAATTTTGTGATAAAGCATATAAAGAGTTTATGTTGCTATTATTGTTATTATATTCCTGATATTCCAATTCATCATCAAAATCTTTATAATCTATAACATAAAGAATTCCCAATTTTTCAAGCCATTTTCTAAAATATCTATATTCTTCATTCAATTCATTCTCATACGGCTTAATTGTTTTATGTTTTAAAAAAAGAAGCTTCATTTTTTTATTTTTTTATTTTTTAATAAATAATAAGGATTTATAATAAATGCTTGTCTTGCTTTTTTTCTTTTCCTTTAATCAGCCTTTTTTCTTCCACTAATCTTTCAGATATCATTCTTGCCCTTTCCCTTGTAAAATTAAATTCTTCTCCGATTTCTTGAAGTGTCGGCATCATTCCATTTTTTAAAAAGAAGTTTAATATAAAGTTAAACACTCTATCATTATTTTTCTTTTTAATTTCGCTTCTTAAAACTGCTTTATATTTATTTTTCATATTATTTTTAATTTTTATTGTTTTCTTTTTTACCAATCAATAAATATCCTATTACAGCAAAAATTCCAAAAAGAAGTCCAAATAATAAAGCAAGTTTTTTGCTTCTTCCTTTTTTTTCTGCTAACTTATAGCACCAAAACATAATTAATATATAAATAGCAATTTGAAATAATGTTATAAATAATATTTCCATAGTTTTTATTTTAATTTTTAATAATTTAGTTTATCTTTTATCTTAAAATACATCTCTGCTTCTTCTCTAATATCTTCATTTTCATCTTTCTTTGCTTCCTCTGTAAATCCCATGCTCTGTATGCTTCTAACCTAATAAGATAATATTCATCTCTCTTTGCTTCATCAGTAAATCCCAATGCTCTGTATGCTTCTAACCTAATAAGATAATATTCATCTCTCTTTGCTTCATCAGTAAATCCCAATGCTCTGTATGCTTCTAACCTAATAAGATAATATTCATCTCTCTTTGCTTCATCAGTAAATCCCAATGCTCTGTATGCTTCTAACCTAATAAGATAATATTCATCTCTCTTTGCTTCATCAGTAAATCCCAATGCTCTGTATGCTTCTAACCTAATA
>DAORXQ010000075.1:2503-8229 GCA_035371905.1 bacterium
GCTTCATCAGTAAATCCCAATGCTCTGTATGCTTCTAACCTAATATCTTCATCTTTATCTCTCTTTGCTTCCTCCGGGAATAAAGAAATACAAGCAAGTTTTTCATCATAAGATAAGTCATTATAATTTATTTTGTTTTTTTCCATAGTTTTTATTTATTATTTTTTAATTATTATTTTGCCGACATTTATCTTATTTTTAATTATCCAAATATTCCCTTTTTTGCTAAATCTTCTATCTCATCTTCTTTACTATTTTCTTCTTTTTTAGGAATATAAACTATATACTCTTTCATTGGCTTTTCTGGTAAAAGATAAACTTTCTCTATTTGCTGGCACTTATCTTTAATAAATTTAGGTGAAAATACTTTTCTTTTTCCTTGCGTTTCTATTTCTATTAAACTTCCTAATCTTATAGCGTCTTTTATTCTCCTATCATAAATTCCAACTGCGTAATAATCACTTGTCTCATATAGTGGTTTTGTAATTTTTATCTTAATCATTAGTTTTTATATTGATAATAAATTATTAATATCATCTTTATCTAATAAAATATTGCCTGTATTTATTTTTTTTAATCTTTCAACCCCTTCAAAAATACTCTTTAAAAGCCCTTTATCTTCATTTTCACTATCTCTTTTCCTTATAATAGTAGGTATATCTAACTTATTAGGTAAATATCCGGTTATATTTTTAAATCTCTCATAATCAAAATCATAAATTAAAGGTATTTTATCTTTGTTTTTTTCAACTTCTTTATCCTCCTCTTCTGTTATTATCTCATCTTCATAAAGGCAATTTCTTTCTAAATTTTCTCTTATTTTTATTAAATAGTTTATTAAGTTTGTCATATTTTTTATTTATTTAGTTTTTTAATTTATTATTTTCCTTTATAATTTTATAAACCCAAGTGTGTGAATATCCAAGTAATTTTCCTATCTCTCTTGTAGTAAATCCCTTTTTATATAAAATAATTGCTTCTTTTTTTTTAAAATCTCTTTGTTTTTTCTTTGTTCTTTTTAGTTTCATATTATTTATTTTTTAGTTTATAATTTGTTATTATTTAATTATATATCCTGTAAATATTTTGTCAATAGCCATAACAATTTCCACAATACATTCCTTTCGGAACTACATTTCCACATATAGGACAAATAGTATCTCCTTTATTTCTCCAAATTCCATTTTTATCTTTCCATTGTCCATTTTTCCTTCTTATATTTTCTTCAATCTCTTTAATATTAAATATTCCAGAAATATCAGATGTGTTTATTAAATTTCCATCTATATTTATAAATCTTCTTTTCTCAATTAAATTTATAATTTTATCAGCCCTTTCTTTATCTATATATAAATAAACTCCACTTTTTAAAATAATAACTTTTTGTTCTTTTACTATTTCTTTTGTCATATTTTTATAATTTTATTTTCATCTACTTTATTTTTCTCTTTTTGTAAAAATGCTATTAAATCTCCAAGTTTATTTTCTAAACTTATAGGGGTTGTTATTATGGGAGCATATTTCATTTTGTTTGTCTTTGCTAATATTTTAATAATAAATTCTATTTTTTTCCTTCCGTGTGTTTTTATTAATCTTTCTAATGCGTCAGATTGATTTTTCCTGCTAAATAATATTTTATAATTAGGATTTACATCTTTAAATAAATATATTAACTCTTTTCTATCTTTATCTGAAAAGTTATTTTCTTTTTCTTTATTTTCTTTTTCTTTAATAATATCTATACTTTGTATATCTTTACTTTGTATATCTTTATTGTCACCGGAACGATGTTCCTGTGAGTCACCGGAACGATGTTCCTGTGAGTCAGAGGAACGATGTTCCTGTGATGAATTAAAAGATGCTTCTGTTAAAGAGTATTTTGCTATCTTCCAACTCTTTCCTTCATATTTTACAATTCCTTTCTTTTTTAATCTTTCTAATATATTTCTAACCGCCCTTTCTGTAATCCCTAATTTTTTAGCAAGCCATTTTTGTCTTGGGAATATAGGTCTTTCTAATGCTCCTAATCTTCCCATAATTGCTATTAAAACCTTCTCATACATATCTAAATCCATTCTTTCTAATAAACTATCAGGAATAGACCAACCCCAATTTTCTTTATTTAAGTCCATAATATTATTATTTAGTTTATAATCTATTTTTTTACCACCCTTTTATTTGCCTTTTTAAGAGGTTATAATCATCAGACAGGAAAATATACCTTAATCTGTTTTAAACCTCTATAAAATTAAATTAGGCGGTAAATAGATTAAATTAAAAGGGGACAAACAACTTTAATCATTAAATAAAGTGTCATTTTGATTTTCTTCTTCAATAATCCTTTTTAAATCTCTTATCTCGTCTAAAATAGTTTTTAAATAATATAACTCTTCAGTTTCCTTTTTTTTATAGACAATGTCATAATAAATATTGTTTTTTCCTTCGTATTTGCTATTCTCATCATATTCTATTTCAACCTCTTCTCCTTCTTTATACGGACATTCACCCCATCCGGAATATCCAATATTATCACTTATTAAAACAAATTTATCTTTTTCTCCTAACTTTGTTTTAACTTTATTTTTAAATATTTTCTCTATTTTAATTTTTGTTTTCATATTTTTTGTTTAGTTTATAATTTATTTAGTAATCTCTTTTTTTTTATTTTTAATCAAAACAATCTTTTTTCCATTTTCCCTCCAAGTTTCAATAGAAAAGTCATTATGATTAAAAATTCTATCATTGCTTTTAAATGGAGCAAATATTTCATAATCCTGCCTATAATAAATATCATCTGTATTATCAAATTTTATTTCGTCTGTCATAATATTTTATTATTTATTAGTTTTTAATTTATTTATTTCCTCTCCTTTTCTTTTCATTTTCCATTTATATACTTCTAAACATCCAAGAAATGCCTTAAAACAATCTTTTAATTCTTTATCATTTACTTTTTTTGTTTCAAGTTCTCCATCTTTTCCAATTCTAATGATATAAACATTTTTATAATCCTGTTTTGTTTCTTCTTCTCTTGCTTTTAGATATGCTGAAACTTGTAATAAATACTCATCCCAAATTCCATTAGAGGTTTTAAAATCAATTATTGACAACTCACCATTAACAATTGCTTCTGCATCTAATGTCCCCGCATATTTATATTTTAAAGAAAGTATTTTCTTTTCACTATCAATCCACTCAACTTTATTTTCACTTTCCCATTTTAAAAATGCTTTTACTGAATTTATAATCTTCTCATTTACAGGTAATTTTGGTAATTCTGTGTTATTAATCTTTGCTTTAATATATTTTTCAATCCAACTATGAACATATTCTCCTATCATCGCCGCTTGGTCTGTTTTTTCTTTATGAATATCTTTTGATGATTGAAGTATATTATTTATCTCAATCTCATCATAAGATTTTCCTGCTTTCCATATATTCTTTAAATTTTGTATACACTGATTAACTGCCCAAAATATTAATCCTTTCTTTTCAATTATACCAACTATATTTGTTGTCCCATATATAATTTCATTTTCCATATAGTAAATGTGCTTTATAGGGTCAAAATTTAATTTTACTTTTCCGTTATATAATAAGTATGTTTCCATTTTTTTATTTGTTTAATTTATAATTTATTTGCCGACCTTTCAGAAGTTATTCACTTCTAATTCAATTATATTTTTTGTAAACTATTTGTCAAGTAAAGTTATGCACAGGTCAATAATTTCTTTAAATCTTCAATTGCCTGCGTATATAATAAATCAGGAGGATATCTTAACACTCTCCACCCCATAATAGTAGCAGTGTTATATTTTTCTAAATCATTTAAAAATCCTTTGCCTCTATTATGCCTTCCGTTAATCCAAACACCACCTTCTTGTTCAATAGCAATTTTTTGCTCTACAAAAGCATAATCAAAACGCCATCTTCTATTATGACAAAATTTATATTCCTTTATAGGAATAGGCATTTTATTTTTTTTAATTAGTTCTATAAATAAATCCATATTATTATATTATAATAAAAAAACAACGGAACTTAAACCTATTCGGTTATAACTCCGCTGTTCTTTTTAGTTCAAAATAGTCCAATTTAGTCCAATTTAGTCCCTAATCCTCTTCTAATACTTGTCCTCCAATTATATATTGCTTTTCTATCATTCTCTATCATTTTATAAGCCAATTCTTTTTGAAAATCACAATCATAAATTAAATTCTTCCATTCTTCTCCTTCTATGCTGTTATAGGTTTCAGGATAAAATTTCTTTAAATTTCTCATAAATGTTTCTTCTTGAAACTGCAAGCAAGAATAAGAATATTTATTATTTTTATCTAATCTAACAAAACCTACTGGACAATTCCTACATTCATATTTCTCTAACTCATTTATCCAATTAACTATTCTCTCGTTTTTATATTCTCTTTCGTCTTTATATAAATCTACTTCGTTATATTTTTCCTCTCTATTTAAAACTATAAAAATTCCTATCAATATAAGAAGTAGTAAAATCAATTTTTTAGGCATTTTAAACTCTTTTTTCTGCATTGGGATTTACCCTAAAATATATAGCAAGAATTCCCAATATACCATCTATTACAGGAATAGCAGAAGCAGGAATTAAATCTCTAACACCATAAATTCCATTTATTATAAACAAAACAATAATTGTCCAAGTGGTCCTGCTATATAAGGCAATTTTTAATTTTTTTAAAATATTTTTCATATTTTTAAACATTTTAAATTGATAATATCTAAAATCGACCTATATCTTTAATTTTACAATATTAAAATAAAAAAACAAGCAAAATTCTATATTTATTTTAAAAAATCAATGATATTAGGTATTATCCACCCTATAATGCTTGCTATTATAACTATAATAGCAAGCCTTCCTTTAAGGTCATCTCTAAAACTTTCAAGTGTATTTATCTTTTCGTTTAACAATTCAATCTGCTTTTGCGTCTTTGTATTATTTTCCTTTACTTCAACAATCAGTGATTCTAACTTTCCTTCAATTCTTCCCAAACTTCTTTGAATTTCGCTTGTGCTTTTTTCCATTTTTTTTATTCTTATAAAAGATTATAATTTTTTTCCTGTATTTATTGAACATAATTTATGAGAAAAATGATAAACAATAAGCAGTACAACTCAAATTACCACTAATTTCTACTTTTAATTCAGTTTTTCCTAAAAATGATAAAGTTAATATATTTGAATAGTATGTAGATGTCTTATTATCATAAAAATCATATCCAGTATATTTTACTATATTTAATCCAGTTTTATCCAAAATAAAAGTTCCAATGGACATAGAATGTATACGTTCACTCTCCGGTGGTATATTTTCTCTATACATATTAAATATTACTTTTTTTGTATTTCTTGGTATTACAAAAATAAAACTTTTAACAATTTTTCTAGAAAAATCGTAAAAACCAAAATCTATATTAGATATAAAATTATCATCATATTTAAAATCTATCATATAACAAGAAGAAGATATTACTTTTCCTACCTTAATTGAATTAGTTCCTTCTTGTAATCCAACCTGCCCTGCTGTGTCTTGTAAATAAACATTATCTCCTATTTTTCCATAAACTTTTTTTGTGTAATAAGTAGAAATTTTGAAAAATTTAGTGAGAGATGAAATACCATCAATAATTTCTCTTGGGGCGCTAGTATCATTAATATAATGTATATAAAGTTTAGAAGATGAAGAACCA
>DAORXQ010000076.1 GCA_035371905.1 bacterium
CTCTTCTTTCTCTTTCAACTTCTGCCTGTCTTGCCATTGCTCTTTTCATAGTATCTGGTAATTCAACTTCTTTTATTTCAACAATACTTACTTTTATTCCCCATGGGTCTGTCTGTTCATCTATTATCTGCTGTAATCTGTGATTTATTTTTTCTCTTTCTGCAAGTATTTCATCAAGTTCAAGTTGTCCTGCCACTCCTCTTAATGTTGTTTGAGCAATCTGCATAGTTGATAATTGATAATTTTCAACTTCAACAACTGATCTTACAGGATCCATAACTCTAAACCAGACAACAGCATTAATTTTTATAGGAACATTATCTTTTGTCATAACTTCCTGAGGGGTAACATCAAATGTTACAGTTCTCAAACTTACTTTTACCATTTTTTCTATAATTGGTATAAGAAAAATTAAACCAGGACCTCTTGCTCCAACCAATCTCCCAAGACGAAAAACAACTCCCCTTTCATATTCATTCACTATTTTTATAGCATTTGCTAAAATCATAAAAATGAAAACTGCTAAAATTATCCATCCCATAACTTCCTCCTTTTTGTAAATTGTATATTATAAAAATGGAATTAGTCAAATTAAAGAATTTGAAATTTTTACTTTTGGATTTATAATGTTTCTTTAAAAAGGTGTAAAAATGTTGCAGAACAATAATTTCAAAAATGGAAAATTTGATATATATTTTAAGTATCTGAGTGATTACAAAAAGGTTGCTATTCTTGCACCATTGTTTATGATTCTTGAAGTAATAATGGACCTTTTACAGCCAAAACTTCTATCTACTATTATTGATGATGGAATTGTTAAAAATAATTTAAAGTTGATAATAAATACTGGTTTTTTTATGTTTTTTATTGCAATTATTGGATTGATTGGTGGGATTGGATGTACAATATTTTCTAGTATAGCAAGTCAAAATTTTGGACATGATTTAAGAAAGGATATTTTTAAAAAAATCCAGAATGCAAAATTTAAGGAAATAACCAAATTTTCTCCATCCTCCCTTATAACAAGATTAACAAATGACATTGCTCAATCACAACAACTTGTTTTAATTTCTTTAAGAATGCTTGTGAGAGCTCCTTTATTATGTATTGGTGGTATTATTATGGCTTTTTCAATAAATTTTAAACTTTCACTGATAATTTTTATTGTTATGCCTTTGCTTCTCTCTATTTTTTATTTTATCTCTAAAAAAAGTTTTATTTTATTTACAGATATGCAGAAAAAAATTGATAGATTGAATCTTGTTATAAGGGAAAATCTTGCAGGAATTAGAGTAATAAAAATTTTTAATAGATTTGCATATGAGAAAAAGCGGTTTGAAAAGTCAAATGAAGATTTAATGGAAGCATCTCTTAAAGCAATAAATCTGATAATAAAAATGGGACCACTTGTAATGATTATAGTAAATTTAAGTGTAATAACAGTATTATGGTTTGGTGGAAAAATGGTTCTAACCAATGAAATTAAAGTTGGAGAAATAATGGCTTTTATTAACTATCTGATGATAATACTTATGTCTTTGATGATGGTAAGTAATTTATTTATTTTTATTTCAAGAGCAGGTGCTTCAATAGAAAGAATTAATGAAGTACTGAAAATTGAAGGAGTAAAGGTTTATGAGAAATATTCTCCATTAGATATGATAAAAGGAAAAATAGAATTTAAAAATGTTTTTTTTAGTTATGATGATAATTCTGATTATTATTTTTTAAAAGATATTTCTTTTAAAATTGAAGAAGGCGAAACAGTTGGAATTATTGGTACTACAGGTTCGGGGAAAACAACTATTTTAAATCTTATTGCAGGTTTATATGAACCTATTTCAGGTGAAATTTTGATTGATGATGTGAATATAAAAAATATAAATCCTGATAATTTGAAAAAAAATATAGGTTTTGTAACTCAGGAAATTGTAATATTTTCAGGTACAATAAGAGAAATTATGAAATGGGCAAGTGAGGAAACTTCTGATGAAGAAATAATAGAAGCACTTAAAATTGCTCAAATATATGATTTTGTGAGCAACCTTCCGGAAGGTCTTGATACTTTTATAGGACAGAAAGGAGTTAATCTTTCAGGAGGACAAAAACAGAGATTGACAATAGCAAGAGCGATAATAAAAAAACCAAAAATTCTTATTCTTGATGATTGTACAAGTTCAGTTGATTACATTACAGAGAAAAAAATACTTAAAAATCTGAAAGAAAAATTGAATAATTCTACTAAAATTATAGTAACTCCAAGAATTTTTACAATTGCAGAAGCAGATAGAATACTTGTAATTGATAAAGGTGAAATAGTAGGAGAAGGAAGACATACAGAATTACTTGAAAAATGTGAATTTTATAGAGAAATTTATGAAACGCAAATAGGGGAAAAAATAAATGGTTGAAAAAGATAAATTTTACGAACAGCAAAAAATTAAGTATGTAAGAGGACATTTTTTTGGACCACCGGGTCCTGGAAGACATATGAATTTATTATCGGAAAAACCAAAAGAAACGATAAAAACATTAAAAAAACTTTTTAAATATTTGGGAAAATATAAACTTTACTTCCTTCTTTCTTTTGTTTGTATATTGGGTAGTTCAATTTTATTTCTAATAGGTCCATATTTAATTGGTAAAGGAATAGATTATTATATAATACCCAAAAATTTAAGTGGATTTGGAAAATTTCTACTTTTTATGTTGGTTATATATATCTTTAATTCCTTACTTGTTTATATTCAGAGTTTAACAATGGCAAATATTTCACAAAGAGTTGGTTATGACTTGAGAAAAGATGCTTTTGAATGTATCCATAAACTTTTTTTGAAAGTAATTGACAAAAGAACTATAGGTGACATTATGAGCAGAATAACAAATGATATAGATATGATAAATATGACTCTTGCCACAAGTATAACACAATTTTTTTCTGGAATAATTATGCTTTCAGGAACAATTGTAATGATGATTATTTTAAGCCCTCTTTTAACATTATTCAGTATCATTTTAATTCCTGTGATGATTTTTATAACAAAAATAATATCAGGAAAAACAAGAAAATATTTTTTTATTCAACAAACAAAACTTGGAGAATTAAATGGAATTGCGGAAGAAGATATAACTGGTTTAAGAATAATAAAAATTTTTGGTAAAGAAGAAAAAGAAATAGAAAAGTTTGAAAAAATTAATGAAGAATTAAAAGAATATGGAATTAATGCTCAGAAATTTGCCGGTATTATGCCTCCTTTAATGAATTTTTTAAATAATATAAGTTTTGCAATAATTGGTGGAATAGGCGGTGTTTTTGTTTTGAAAAAAATAATTACAATTGGAACAATAGCCAGTTTTATTAATTATGTAAAACAGTTTACAAGACCTTTAAATGAACTTGCAAATCAATTCAATACAATTCAAACTGCAATAGCAAGTGCTGAAAGGGTTTTTGAAATTATGGAAGAGGAAAAAGAAAAAGAGGATGAAGAAGGAGCAATAGAACTTAAAGAAATAAAAGGAGAGGTTGAGTTTAAAAATGTATGGTTTGCTTATGAAGATGAAAAATATGTTTTAAAAAATATAAATTTTAAAGTTCCTGCTGGGAAAATTATTGCAATTGTTGGACCAACAGGAGCAGGTAAAACAACAATAATTAATTTGTTGGCAAGATTATATGAAGTAGAAAAAGGAGAAATACTTATTGATGGATATGATATAAGAAAAATAAAGAAAGAAAGTTTAAGGTCTTTTTTAGGTGTTGTTTTACAGGATACATATCTTTTTGCTGAAACAGTAAAAGAAAATATAAGATACGGAAAACTTGAAGCAAGAGATGAAGAAATTCAGGAAGTTTGTAGAGTATCAAATGCTGAAAAGTTTATTTTAAATCTACCCAAAAAGTATCAAACAGTTTTGTCTGATAGTGGTCAGAGTTTGAGTCAGGGACAGAGACAACTCATTGCAATTTCAAGAGCAATTCTTGCTAAACCGAAAATTTTAATTCTTGACGAAGCAACCAGCAACATAGATACAAAAACTGAGATGGATGTCCAAAAAAGTATGTTAAACTTAATGAAAGATAAAACAAACTTTGTTATAGCACATAGATTGAATACAGTTAAAAATGCTGATTTAATTCTTGTTATAAAAGAAGGAGAAATTATTGAAAAGGGAAACCATAAAGAATTAATGAATAAAAAAGGGTTTTATTACAATCTATTTACAAGTCAATTTGGCGAAGTTTTAAATGATTAAAAATTTACATAAGAAAAAAAATTGAGTAAAATTTTATTGAATTAAAATGAAAAGAAAACTTTCTTTATTAAGCATAAAATCCTTAAAATTATATATTGGTGGTTTTTTTATAAAAAGGAGGATGATATGAAATATAAACTTATGGAAATGACATTAAAAGAAGTAAAAGAGTTTGGAAAAGTTGAAGTTTGTGTTTTACCTTGGGGTTCCTGTGAACCACATAATTTTCATTTGCCATATGGATGTGATACTTTTACTGTTGAAAAAATTGCAGAAATAAGTTGTAAAAAAGCAAATGAAAAGGGCGGGAAAGTAATCCTTCTTCCAACAATTTCAATAGGTGTCAATTCAAATCATTTTGGTTTTCCGATGGTTTTACATTTATCACCAACAACTCAACTTTCTATACTTAAAGATATTGTTAAAACTCTTGAAAATTATAAAATCCATAAATTTGTTCTTATTAATGGACACGGAGGAAATGAATTTAAAGGTCTTTTAAGAGAATTATATGGACAGACAAAAGTATTCATCTTTCTCATTGATTGGTGGAACATAAGAAAAGATATTGCTGATAAAGTTTTGGAAGATAAGGGAGGAGAACATGGAAATGAAGCAGAAACAAGTTGGTTATTGTATCTGTATCCTGAACTTGTCCATCTTGAATGGGCGGATGATGGAAGTATAAATGAACCGAGATTTGAAGAGTTAAAAAATGGATGGGTCTGGATTACAAGACCATGGCATCTTCTCACTAAAAATTCTGGATATGGAAATCCTAAAAAAGCAACTCCAGAAAAAGGAAAAGCGATAGTTGAAGGAGCAACTGATAGAATTGCTGAATTTCTTCTAAAATTATCCAATGCAAAAATAGATGATAAATTTCCTTATTAAAAGAAGGAGCAAAAAATATGGAAATTAAACATTTTTCAAACATTGATATAATAAATAAAGGAATATCAATAGGAATTGGAAAGTTTGACGGTTTTCATCTTGGTCACAAAAAAATAATAGAAGAAGTGATTAAAAAAGCAAAAAATAAAAGATTAATACCGGCTGTTTTTACTTTCAAACATTTCCCTGTAGAATTTTATATTTCTCAATGGGAAGAAAAGATCGGTTTTTTTGAAAATAGCGGAATAGAATTATGTCTCTGGTGTGATTATGAGGAAATTTCTTTCTGGGAACCATTTGAATTTATTGAATATCTTGAATCAATAAATGTAAAATGTATTGTAGTTGGTGACAATTTCAAGTTTGGTTCACATAGAAAAGGTGGAATAAATGACCTACAGAAAAAGTTTGAGGTTTCAGTGTTAGAGGCAGTAAAAGTTGATGGAGAAACAGTAAATTCTTCAAAGATAAGAGAATTTTTAAAAATGGGAAATTTTGAAAATGTTAATAAATTTCTTGGTAGACAGTTTTCCTTTTTTGGAAAAGTTATAACAGGAAGTTCAAGAGGTAAAAATCTTGGCTTTCCAACTGCAAATTTATCTCTTTTACATAATATAAAAATTGGAGAAGGTGTTTATGCTTGCTGGGTAAAATATAAAAATATTTTTTTAAAAGGGGCTTTATCAATTGGAAATTGTCCAACATTTGAAAATGAAGATACTAAAATTGAGGTACATATTATTGGATTTAATAGTGTTATTTATGGTGAAATTCTGGAAATTTTTCCTGTTTATAGAATAAGAGAACAAAAAAAATATATTAATATTGAAAACTTAAAATACGCTATTAGAAAAGACATAGAAGAAATAAACGAAAAACTTACATTCCCTTTTTAATTTATTTTATACCTTCTGAAAATTCAGGAAATTTTTCAAGCCATTCCTTTCTAAATTTTTCTTTTTTTTCATTGGATAAATCTTTTAAAAATGGCTCTCTTGCAAATCCTGCGTCAATACCTCTGAATTTTAATGCTATTTTTCTGGATGTTATCCCACCATATTTATGCAAAAGATTTACTGCCTCTGTAACTCTTTTTTGTAATTTACTCGCTTTATCAATATCTTTATTTTTGAAACTTTTATAAATTTCCACAAATATTTCAGGCAAAACATTCTGTGTTGAACCAATGCTTCCAATAACTCCCATTGTTAAAGCAGGTAAAAATAATTCATCAGGACCACTAAATGCAATCCATTTTCCCTTCATTTTTAAAAGAAGGTCCTGTAAGAGATAAAAATCAGTATATGTATACTTCAGTCCTATAATATTTTTTATTTCACCAAGTTTCAATATTTCTTCATTTTTTAAAGTTACTCCTGTGGTTTGAGGAATATAATAGAAAAAGAATGGAAGAGAAATTGAAGAGGCAACTTCTTTATAAAAATTGAAAATTTCTTCAAAACTGAAACTGTAATAAAATGGTGGTATTGAAGAAACAGCATCAACTTTAATTTTTTCTGAATGTTTAGCAAGTTTTATAGTATTTTTTGTACTTAAACTACCTATATGAACAATAATTCTTAATTTGTCTTCTACTTCTTCCTTAACAATTTCTGCAACTTTTTTTCTTTCCTCAATATCCATCAAAGGAAATTCTCCAGTTGAACCACATACATAAAGTCCATCAATACCCTTTGAAATTAAAAATTTCACAAGTTTTCTTAACCTTTTTTCACATACATTTCCATTTTCATTAAAAGGTGTTAAAAGTGCTGCATAAACACCATAAAATTTTTCTTTCACTTTTTTTCCTCCTTTTCATTTTTTATTGAGATAATCTGTTATTAAGAGATAAATGCCAGAAGCATTTTCTCCAACTTTACTTTCTTTTAAATTTAATTCATGCTGTGAATAATATGTTAAATATAGCTTTCCATTTTCATAAAAAGAACCACAGTATGAAGTATCTCCTGAACTTGGAAGAATTCTTACAAGTTCTAATTTTTTATTTTTCATATCAAGTTCAAATATTCCTGTTTTTGTTATATATTCTCTATCTTTAATTTCAGAAAGTAAACTTTCTTTTTTTAAATAAATTCTACCCGCAGTAAATATTTTATCATGAAATTTAAATATATGTGGTCCTTGAATAATAAAATTTAAAGGATATTTTTCCCATTTTTTATAAGGAGGAGTAGAAATTGCAAGAATTGGTGTTTGATAATTTTCTCTTCTCACTATTGCATAACATAACCCATCTTTTTCAAATAAAAAATCTGCTTCATTTGCATATTCTCCTTTAACAATCTGTGATATTTCTTTAAAATTTAATCCATCTTCTGATAGAAATAAATAAGTTCCTCTTTCAAGTTTTAATTCATATGAAGTTGCGTAAAGTTTTTCATTAAAATTTCTTATTCTCCAGAACCAGAGATTATAATTTTCAAATTTGACTGGTGGAATAAAATTTGTTCCGTCTTCTGAATAACTGATATACATATCTATTTTTTCTTTTTCATTTAAAAACCTTACACCAAATAATACTCCTATTTTATTTTTAAATCTAAAAAATTTTGGGTCTCTACTATCATGAAAATTCGGAAATTTTTTTATTAAATCCCATTTTTCCAGATTTTTTGACTTAATAATATATATTTCACCATTTCCACTAACAGCATGTTTAGTTGCATGTCTGAAAGTTACAAGAAAATTTTTTTTATGTTTAATTATATCTGTAAAAGCATTATGATAACCATCCCACCATATACATTTTATTTCCATATTTTTATTTTACAATAGATGTAAAAAAAAACAATTTTTTGACATTATTGTAAATAAAAGTAAAATTTTAAATATTCAAAGGGAGGGAAAAAAAATGATAAATGTTGGAATTGTGGGAACTGGTGATAGAGGAACAAGTTTTGTAAAAGCAATTGAAAAAATTCCTGAGATGAAAGTAGTTGCTATTGT
>DAORXQ010000077.1 GCA_035371905.1 bacterium
AGTTGTAGGAGTTGCACCTGGAATACTTGAACCTACTGCTTTAAGGAATCCTGAATATGAAAGAGCACTTGCCTATACAAGAGGAATAACGGTTGAGGAATTGAGAAAGTCATATGAAAAAATTTCAATACCATTAAAAAGAGTTGGAAAACTTGAAGAGGTAGCAAATCTTGTTTGTTTTTTAATATCTGATCTTGCGAGTTATATAACTGGAACTACAATAAATATTTCAGGAGGAAAATCAAGAGCATGAAAAAATATATTCCCGAGGATACAATAAGAAGGTTACCTATTTATTTAAGAAATTTATTAAACCTTCAAAAAGAAGGGAAAAAAATTGTTTCTTCAAAGGAAATTACATTTTCTTTAAATATTCTACCAGAGCAGTTTAGAAAAGACCTCTCATATTTTGGAAAATTTGGAAAGAGAGGAGTAGGATATGAAGTTGACAATTTGATTAAAGTACTTGAGAAAATTATTGGAATTGATAAAGAAATAAAGGTAATCCTTGTTGGTGTTGGAAGATTAGGTTCTGCTCTAATTAGATACAAAGGATTTAGTTCTATGAATATGAGAATAGTAGGTGCTTTTGACAATGATACTTCCAAAATAGGTACAAAGATAGATGAAATAAAGATAATGGGTATGGAAGAAATGGATGGTTTCCTAAAAAAAGAAAAAATTAAAGTTGGTATAATTTGTGTCCCTTCTGACAAAGCACAAAAAGTAGCTGAATATATGGTTAAATCAGGAATTAAAGGTATTTTGAACTTTGCACCTATTTCTCTTAATTTACCAAAAAATATATTTGTTAGTTATGTTGATATGGCTTCAGAACTTGGTTCTTTAATCTTCAAACTTAAAAATCTATAATTCTTTTATTGCTTCTTCATTTAATCTTTTTGAAGTTTTAATCGCATCTTTAACCGCATAACTCCAAGTAAAACAAAGTCCTATCAGTCCTAATATTGTTAAAGTATATGGTAATTTTGATTTAGGTTCTTTCTTTTCTTCTTTTTCTTTGTTTTTTTCTGCTTCTTCTATTATTACACCTTCGTCTGTCATTTCAACTGTTTTTTCCTCTGTAATACTAACCTTTTCTCCTTTTTGAGGCACTCCTTTTACCCAGAAAGTGATTCCGAAAGAAAGTAAAACAATACTAATTATTATTATTATTCCAATAGAAGATGCTTTTCCAAATTGTCCATTATAAATTTGCCCGAGTCCAGGGCATATACTTGATAATACACCTGCAAGACCTGAAGATTTTTGTTCATATTTTAATCTTATTTTTAATCTTACTTTTTCGTCTTCAATTATTTTATTTTTTTCCTCATCAGAGAAAATCATATTCACCTCCTTTTAAAATTTTTCATATTCCCATTTTATATCTTTAATTTTTTGAAATAATTCCTCAAGAATTTTATAATTCTTTTCTATGGGTATAAAAATCATGAAAACATCAATTGACTCACCTTTTGACAATTTTTTCTTAGGAGGAACACTATTTATAAAAATAAAATTCTCACCTCTACCGAGTATTACAGCAGGAGCAATTAACCCCCCCTCCTTCTCCTTTCCCTGTATTAGCAAAAATCCAGTTAGCATGTCCAATTTTTGTTTTTTTTGTTTTTTCAAGTTTATATGTCATAATTTTCCCTTTTTCTGGAATTGAATAATATTTATAGGGCTCATAAGCACTTTCCATTGCCCAGTTTATTCCGCATTCAGTAGATCCTTCTCCGTTATAAATAAATTTTGAATAAATAGCAAGAAATGAAAACTCTTTTCTTATTTCAAGAAATAAGACAAGAGAATAATCTGAATATTCCTTTTTTTTCGTCCCAAAGAGAATACATAACTTTCAGTATTTTTCTATTTAGCTCATCTTTAATAACTTTTACATCTTTTATTTTTTTAATAAGTAATTCTCTGTTTTTTGTAAAATCCTGTGCAGCAAAATAAAGCATATTTCCTTTAGAAATTATACATTGCGGTTGAACAAGAAAATTATTTTCTTCTGTCATCAAAAGGATATCTTTATCAGGTGTAAATTTATATCCAAAATCTGTTATTCCAAACAAATTTAAAACAAATAATAAAACTAATCCAAATAAAACTTTACTTTTTTTCATATAATCCCCCCTTTAATTTTTGAATTTAAATAAACCATCTATTTCTTTTCTACAAAACTTACACCTTCTATCTTTAATTTCATTTTTTATTATTTTATACCCATATCTTTCTATTAGCAAATTTTTACATTCTGGGCAATAAGTATTTTCCCCCTCATCACCAATAATATTTCCTGTATAAACATATAAAAGACCTTCTTCAAAACCAATTTCTCTTGCTTTTCTTATTTTTTCAATCTCTGTTGGATAATGGTCTGACATTTTATAAGCAGGAAAAAATCTGCTTATATGCCAGGGAATTCTTCTATCAATATTTTTTATTTTTTTTGCAATATCTCTTATTTGATTTTCACTATCATTGTATTCCGGTATTAATAAAGTAGTAACCTCAACCCATATATTTAATTTTCTCATTAATTCTATATTTTCAACAACATATTTCTGGTTTGCCTGTGGTAATTTTTTATAGAAATCCTCATCCCCTTTCAAATCAACATTTGCTGCATCAAGAAACTCAGAAATATCTTTTAAAAAATCTTTACTCATATATCCATTTGTAACAAAGTTATTATAAATTCCTTCTTCTTTTGCAATTTTACATACATCAAAAGCAAACTCCCCAAAAACAGTTGGTTCTGTATAAGTGTAAGAAATTGAAATACAATTATGTGATTTTGCAAGTTTAACAACTTCTTCAGGTTTTCTTTTTCTTATGGTAAAAATTCTTCCTTCTTTGGGAGGATGGGATATTTCACTATTCTGACAGAAAGGACAGAAGAAGTTACAACCACAAGTAGCAATTGAAAATGAAAAACTCCCGGGAAAAAAATGGTAAAAAGGTTTCTTTTCAATCGGGTCTACATTTTCTGCAATAATTTCGCCATAAACAAGAGAATATAAAACTCCATTTTTATTTAATCTCACTCCACATTTTCCTGTTTTATCAGGTTCAATTATACAGAAATGATTACACAATTGACACTGAACTTTCTTGTTTTCAATCTCTTTCCAGTATCTTGCCTTTTCCATTTGCCTCCCCTGAATTTAATAGAAACATACTCCCTTGGAACAACTTGACATTTCTTCAGATAATATTAAGTATTCAAGTTCATGTTCAATAGTATCAGCATATGATAAAACCTGCTGTGTTTTACTTCCATATCTGAAAACAGTGATTCCTTTACATTTCATTTTCCATCCATTTATAAAAATTTCCTTTACATCTTCAATTGTAGCATCATAAGGAAGATTTACTGTTTTTGAAACAGCGTTATCCGTGTATTTTTGGAAAATTGATTGCATTTTTAAATGTTTTATGGGTTCTATATCAAGAGCGGTTAAAAATATTTTTTTGTATTCTTCCGGTATCCCTTTTACATCCTTTAATGAACCAGTTTTAATTATTTCTTTTAAAATCTGGGGAGTTAAAAAATTCTCTTCTTTAGCAATTTTTTCAAAAACAGGATTTATCTCAAGAAATTTAATTCCTTCAAGAACATTTCTTATAAAAGCAACTCCAAATATTGGTTCTATTCCACTTGAACAATTCGCAATTATACTGAGTGTTCCTGTAGGTGCAATTGTTGTTCTGGTAGCATTTCTTAAAGCATCAGTTTTTTTATAATAAATTGATTTTTCAAAATTCGGGAAAGACCCTTTTTCTCTTCCAAGTAAAACTGAATACTCAAATGCTTTTTCATTTATAAATTTCATCAATTCTTCCGCAAGAATAAAACTTTCATCGCTTCCATAGGGTATTTTCAGTTCAAGTAATAAATCAGCCCATCCCATAATTCCAAGCCCAATTTTTCTATTCCCTTTTGTTGCTTTTTCAATTTCAGGGATAGGGTAATTATTCGCATCAATCACATCATCAAGAAATCTGACAGCAATTTCTATAATTTTTTCAAGTTTTTCCCAATTTATTCTCCCATCCTCTATTATTTTTGTCAGATTTATTGACCCGAGATTACATGATTCGTAAAAAAGCAGAGGAGTTTCACCACAGGGATTTGTTACTTCTATTTTTCCCATTTCAGGAGTTGGATTGTGTCTGTTAATTTCATCAATATAAATAATTCCAGGATCTCCTGTTTCCCATGCACTCTGACATATCAAGTCAAAAATCTCATCAGCATAAACATCCCTGACCTTTTCTCCATTTCTTGGGTTTATAAGTGAGTATTTTTCTTTCTTTATAACCTTTTCCATAAATTCATCACTTGCACTTACAGAGATGTTAAAATTTGTAAGGATATTTTTTCTTTTTGAAGTTATAAATTCATAAATATCGGGGTGGTTATAACTCAAAATTCCCATATTTGCACCTCTTCTTTTTCCACCCTGTTTAACAATTTCCGTTGCTTTATCATATATTTCCATAAAAGATACAGGACCTGAAGCAACTCCTTTTGTAGAACCAACAATATCTCCTTTGGGTCTTAATTTTGAAAATGAAAATCCTGTTCCACCACCACTTTTATGAATTAAAGCCATATTTTTTAATGTTGTGAATATCCCATCAATAGAATCATCAACAGGCAGAACAAAGCATGCAGAAAGTTGACCGAGAGGTGTTCCTGCATTCATTAATGTTGGAGAATTTGGTAAAAATTCAAGATTTGCCATAATATTGAAAAATTCTTCTTCATATTTACTTTTTTCTTTTTCACATGATGCTACATATTTCGCGACTCTTCTGAACATTTCCTCAGGAGTTTCAATAATTTCTCCTTTTTCATCCCTTAATAAATATCTCTTTCTTAAAACATTTATTGCATTAATAGAAAGTTTGAGTTTATCCTCGACTCCAAGAATTTTTTTACTTTCTCTTATCTGTTTTCTTTTTTCTCTGTAAAGAATATATGCCTTTGCAACATTATAAAAACCGTTTTCAACAAGAACATTCTCTACAATATCCTGAACTTCCTCAACTGTTGGGATTTTTTCTTTATCTATTTTTTCTATGACTTTCTCCGTTAGTTTTATTGCAAGATTTAAATCGTCAATATTTTCTGATTTTAATGCTCTATATATCGCAAATTCTATTTTTTCTGGCAGGAACTCTACAATTGAACCATCTCTTTTTTTGATATATTCTACCATTGATTATAAAATACCTCTTTAAATTCTTATTGTCAATAAGATTTCTCTTTCAGGTTAAGACATAGTATCCAGGGATATAATATATGGGGAAGAAATATCTGGTTAAGAAGACATATAGAAGTATTTGTTCCAAAGAGTAAGAAAGAAGCAAAAAAGTTGATTAAAAAGATTTTTGAAAAAGGAGAATGGCGCTTGTCAAGATTTTTTTCTCGGATATCACCTCCTTTCCATACCGCAAGTTAAACAATTGTCTTATTTCATATTCATTCCCTTTATCTTACTGTTAATTCTCTAAATATATCCCTCTTTCTGCTAACATAAACTCATTAAATAATTCCTCAAAAAGTTTACACAACCCAACTTTCTCTTTGATTTACTTGCAAGAGACAGTGAAAATTTTTCAGAAGCAGAAATTGAACAAGCAATAATATCTGCACTTTTTGATGTATTTGTTGAAAACAGGGATTTGACTACAGAAGATATTATTAAAAACATTAAAAAAACAGTTCCAATCTCATTTACTATGAAAGAGGCAATTGAAAAAATAAGAGAATGGGCACGTAATAGAACTGTTCCTGCGAGTAAAGTTGAGGCAAAGGGTTTAACGGAAAGAGAAAGGAAACTTGAATTCTAAAAGGAATTATTTATGGAAGAGGATAGATTAAAAAAAATAGAAGGAGAAAAGGTAAAATCAGGAATTATAAAAAAGAAAAAAGAGAAAAGCAGATTTGAACATCTTGAAGTAGGAGATAAAAAAGATAAAAGGGATTAAGAAGTAAAATATTTCCCCTGTCCAAAATGTAAAAGAATTAATCAAAAGGGTAATTTATACTGTATTTATTGTGGATATGTTTTCCCTGAAGTTGCTGAAAAAACAGATTCAGAGTTAAATCCTTATGAAATAAAATGTCCTTCCTGTGGAAAAACAGGGAATAGAAACCAAAAAAGATGCATATGGTGCGGTTTTTGTAGAAAATGATGAGGATATTTTGAGAAAAGGAAGTTCTCTCGAAATTGTTATAGACGGTATCAGATATTCATCAAAAGACCCGTATCTGCCTGATTATATTAAAAAAGCACTTATAAGAATTAAAAAAGAAAATTTAAGTCCTGAGGAGATAGAAGTTAAAGAAATAAAAATGAAAAAGGCGGAAAGAAAATTTAAAATTGAAGTAGAGGCTGAAAAGAGCAGATATAGAATTATTGGTTTTTCCATTCTCTTTACAGGAGGAATTTTAATTTCAATTTTTCGTTTACTAATTTCAAATAAGATTTTTAAAGGATGGATATTTATATTTCCTGTAATTGGAACACTTCTAATTATTGCAGGTTTAATAATATTGTCTCTAGGTTTAAGTCCCGATGAAATAGAAAGGTTTTTTGGAAGAGGTAAATGGTGGTAAAAAGGAGGAAAATATGAGTGCTTGTGGAGGAATTGAACTTATAATCTTAAGTACTACTCTTTTACTGAAGACATTGTAAACATTAAGTGAATTAAAATTACAAACTTCTATTAAAAAAGCACTTGATAAAGAAATGGAAGAAATTAAGTACTTAACAATTGAAAACGAAGATGAAATAATGGAAAAAGTGGATATTCTTGTTGAAAATCAAGAGGGAGTAAAAATAGGATTTCATAAACAGAAAGACGGGGTATACAAAATAATCCCGGGTAAAGTCTCTTCAGAAAAAAGAAGAAGAAACAGAAAAAACTTATTGGACAGATAAAACAGAGATATGCCTATAATCTTGTAAAAGAAGAACTGACAAAAAGAGGTTATACAATAGTTGAAGAGAAAAATCTGAAAAAAATTTGATTAAAATAGTAGCAAGGAGATGGAGATAAAATGGCAGAAAAAGAAGAAATTGAAATTTTTGTGAATGAAGAAGGAGAGATAGAATTTTTAATTTAAGGGATAAAAGGACCAGATTGTCATAAAGTTGCAAAAGAATTGGGGAGTATTGTTGGAAAGATAAAAGAAATAAAGAATACATCTGAGTATTATGAAAAAACATCCACTAAAACAAAAATTGAGAAAAAAATGATATAGGTGACTTGGTAGAATTTACTCTTTTTTGAAAAAACTAAGAAAAGAACTTAAAGTTCATAGTTTATTATACCATGTTAAATATTTTTCAAATCTCATTATGGCAGGTACTCCTCCCGAAAATTGATGTTCAATTGTCAAACATGCCCTCCAGAAACATTCCTTTGCTTTTTCTTTTTCTCCTTTATCAAGATAAATCAATCCTTTAACATAATATGCATCAGGAATATGCATACTGATTTCTTCTACTTTTGATATCATAAATTCTGCATTTTTATAATCTTTAATTTTATTCAAAAGATAGGCAAGAATAATATAATTAAAAATTTTATCAGGTTCTTTTTTTATCCAGTCTCTGTATTCCTTAATTAAAACCTTATAAGCTCCCAATTCATCTACATTATTCAAGGTCATAATTATCTTTTTCTTCGTTTCAATAAATTCTTCAAAATCAGCAAAGATGTAATTATCTTCATAAGAACCGAGTTTATTAAGTATGTTTTTAGCATATTGGTAATCCTTTCTTAAAAAAGCCATTTTCAAAACTACATATCTTGTATAAATCGTATCCGGATTTTTTTTGATAAGTTTTTCAAATAACTCTTTTATTCTTTCCCATATTTCGTCTTTCTGATAATAATAATTTTTGTCATCAAATTTTGAATTGAGAAAAATTTCAAATAAATTTGTGATAATAAAATCTTTATTTCTTTGTATGATCTTAATAATGTTTCTTTAA
>DAORXQ010000078.1 GCA_035371905.1 bacterium
TTTTAGCATTTTTTTACAGAAAAAAAATTTATGAAAATTTTATTTCTTTTTTAACAGGATTATTTCTTCCTTTATTGTTTTTTGTATATGTTATTTTAAAAGGATATCCTGAGAGTATTGATTGTACAATCTTCTATCCATTATACTGGTCAAAAAAGGAATCAAAAACATTTCTTGAGTTTATTTTAAATTTAAAGACCTATTTAAAAAATAGTCCACTTGTACAGCTGTTTATATTGTTTTTAATTTTGCTTTTTCAAAAAGAGAAAAGATTAAAAATGGAAATAATAATTTTTGTTTTTATTTCTCTACTTATTATTTTTAAAACACCTGCTTCCCATCCACATTATGGACTTATCTTTTTTATTCCAGTAGTTCTTGCTTTAATATACTTATTAAACAATTTACAGCACAAAAAAATTATTATTTTTACTCTTATCTTTCTCACTTTAATACCCGCAAAATACATATACTTAAAAATAAAAGATTCTTTAAAAGCATTAAAAATTATTTTTATAGATAAAGATTTCCGATGCGCTTCTTCTCCTGTTGCCTTTATAATAATTAACAATTTAAAAGACGGAGAAACTTTCATTATGAATGCACCGGACCCTACTGTTTACTTTTTAACAAGAACAAAAAGTCCCATTAGATTTATTAATTTTGATTATTACATAGATGAATATTATAAAGAGGAACTAAAAAAAGAAATAAGGGAAAATCCACCAGATTACATTTATTGGGACAGACCAATTTCAGAACTTGAAAGGATTTTCAGTTTAACAAAAAATGAATACTATCTTGAAAAAATATATAATAATCTATATAAGTTTAAACTGAAAAGGAAATTTTAATGGGACCAAAATACAGTTTTGGATTTTCAGACCATCTTTTAATTGAAATAGGTAATATTAACTTTTATCAGTTACATTTTGAAGCAAAAGCAATTGTGAAAGCATATGAAAAACTAAAAGATATAGCAGAAGAACTTGAGGTAAAACCACCTATTCCAAAAATGGCTGGATTCTGTTATCCTCATATTGCTTCACTCGGTGCTCATATTGAATTTCCAGCAGATGGAGAACCCAAACCATTTCCATTAATAAAAAACATTGAGAATATAGATAAATTAAAAGAACCAGAAGATTATTTAAGTGCTCCTTTAATACAGAAAAAGTTGAAGACATTATCGGAATTAAAAAAACTTGTTCCAGATACCCCAAATACAATAGGACATCTTTACGAAGGACCGATAACAACCGCTGTTTTACTTATGGGACAGGATTTTTTTCTGCTTGTATATGATAATCCTGAGAAAGCACATAAACTTTTAAATTTTACAGTTGAAAGTGCTTTAAATTATGCAAAAACGATATTAAATCATTTTGGAGATGATATAAAAGAAGGACCAAAAGGAATACCAGATGATTTTGCAGGTATTTTATCTCCAGAATTATTTTCTGAATTTGTTTTACCTTACTGGAATAAATTATATGAAGGATTGAAAGCAACTGAAAGACATCTGCACAGTGAACTATTGAAAGAAGAGCATTTGAAGTTTTTAAAAGAAGTTAAAATTGATGTTTTTGACCCATCAGCAGACCAGTATTTAAATGGAGAAATACTATCAAAAAAATGTCCATGCAGATTTACTTTAAAAATTCAATCCTGGGAAATTTTTAATTTATCTGAAGAAGAACTGGAAAAATTATATATAAAACTTGCAGGTTATAAACCAGAATGTATAGGTTTTTCAATGGAAAGATTGGTTGACTTACCCAAAATAAAAAGATTACTTAAAATAGCAAGAGAACTGGAAAAAGACTGTTTATGAAAAATTTTTTAAAAAAATTAAGAGTCAATTCTATACTGACACTTTTGAGTATTATATATTTTTTTATTACTTCTTTTCCACACAATCCTACATATAATCAGATGTTTATAGATAGTGGAATTTATGCATATATAGGACAGCAAATAAATAATGGAAAAATTTTGTATAAAGAAGTTTGGGATTATAAATTTCCAGCAATTTATTATATTTATGCTTTTCTTTTTAAAATTTTTACTGATACAAGATGGACATTATATTTTACAGATATTTTTTCAAGTATTATCATGTTAATTTTGCTTTTTCTTATACTGAAAAAATTTAAAATTGCAGAATTTTTTTGGATTGTTTCTTTTTTATTTATAACTGCTTATAGAATTTATGCTACATTTAGTGGCGGTAACCTTACAGAACATTTTTTTATTTTTTTACCATAATTTCTTTATTTATTTTATTTGAAAAACCAACAAAAATAGGGGATTTTATTCTGGGAAATTGTTTAATATGGATGTTGATGTTTAAACAACCTTATTCTCTGATTGTTTTGGTAATTTTTTTATTTTTTAAAGATAGAATTTTGAAAGGTGAGAAAAGTTTTTCATTTACGTATTCATTAAAGGTTTTCCAGAAAGTTTTGAAACATTTACTTTTCCATTTTATTTAGCAAAAACTTCAAATATCTCATCAAAAAACACACTTATAAATTTTTTAAATGATATAAATTACAGATTTAGAATTTTTTTATTTACAGGACCAGGAAAACAATTATTGATGTTTTTAATACCGGTATGTCTGGTAAAAGATAACTTAAAATTTTTATTTTTAAGTTTATTCGTAAGTTTAATATTCATTTATTTCTTTACTTTTGCTTTATATTCCCACTATATTCTTCTAGTAAATATCCCATTAATCATAGGAGCAATAATTTTAATAAAGAATTATCCTAAAAAACTGGTTATTTTTTCCCTCTTAGTTTGTTTTCTTTTACCTTTAAATTTGATAAGAAAAAGATTTTACCATTTTAATAGAAGTTTTTATAAATTTGTAATTTTAAAAGACCACAGAATAAATGTACATCCTCTTGTTTTTACAGTAATTAAGTATGTAAAGCCAAAAGAGACAATCTTTATGATTCCTGATTATTGTGAAGTTTACTTTATAACAAAAACTGAAAGTCCTTGGAAATTTTGTGGAATTGGTACTGACATTAAAGAATATTTTAAAAATGAATTAAGAAAATTGATAAGAGAAAAACCACCGGACTATTTCTATCTTGAAATTTCAATTAAAGATTTTGAAGACATTTTTCAACTTAAGCCAGATGAGTATCAATTAATACATTTAGAGAAAAATTTATTTAAATTTAAAATGTTGTCTTTTTAATAATACCTGCCAAATTCTTTACCTGCTTCATACATTACTTCAAAATGTAAAACAGGTGTTTCAGGAGCGCAATTATTTCCATCATGTAATATGAATTTTTTTCCTTTCATAACCCCTGATTCACAAAGATTTTTTACTGCCTCTCTAATTTTTTCAACAGGTCCATTTTTCAAAAGTACAGGTGAAATATTTCCTATTAAAAGCACATCTTCTCCAAGTTCTTCTCTTGTTTTTCCAAAATCAACAGGAAATCCAAGGTCAAATGTTTTTATATTTAGTTCTTCCTTCAATGTTTTTAAATGTCTCTGAACTCTTCCACAGATATGTATACTATTTGGTCCTCCTTTTGAAAACTCATTTAATAATTTTTGATGATATGGCATAACAAATTTTTTATACATATCAGTTGAAAGTAATTCAATACTGTCATCTGCGAACCCCCAGCCCTGCTGTGGATAAGATATACCAAGAAATTCACTTACTTTTTTAATTCTTCTAATTGTTTCATCTGTTATAAAAGAAAGTAAATCATGAATATATTGCGGGTCATCATAAAAATCAATCATTATTTCACTGGCACCCCTTAAATTACAAGCAACTGTTAAAGGTCCATCAGTTCCTAATCCAAAAATTCCTGTTTTCCCAACAGGAATACCTTCAAAATCAATTTTTTTTCTTTTTTCTTCAAGGTAATAATAGTGTTCAAGGGCAATTTTATAAACAGGGTTTTCAAAGACATCCGGGAGTTTCATTTTATAAAGTTTCTTTTTATCTTCTTTTAAAATTGGTAAAATAAAGGGCATATCATTTTCAGGGAAAACTACAGGACATCCAAAATACATTGCTTCATCACAGTTTAAATAATAAACATTTATACCATTCCATTCTTTTTCTGGATATCCCATAAATGAATCCTGGCAGACATTGAATCTTACCCATTTTTGAAAATTTAGTTCTACTTCCCATCTAACATCAGGGTTTTCAAAAAAATCTTTCCATGTATACTTCCATTTATTCAATTCAGAATTAAGTAAAATCATTCTTGAATTCATGGAAAAAGTTACAGGAACTCTTGATGGATTTTCACTTTTAAATTCTTCCCACAGTTTTTTTACTTCTTCATTATGTTTTTCAAAATCAATTTTTTTCTCAAGAATAAATTTGCTCATTTTCTCCCCTTTTTAAAAATTTTAGATATAAATTTTCATAATTTTCAACCATTTTTTCAAGTAAAAATTTTTTCTTTGCATAATTATAACCTGCTTCTCCAATAGTTTTACAAATCATATCATTTTTAAGCAACAATAAGATTTTTTCTTTTATTTCTTTTTTATTTTTAGGATTCACCAGAAACCCATTCTTTCCATCTTCTATTATTTCTTTTCCTCCACCTATTTCAGTACATATAACCGGTTTTTTGCACAACATCCCTTCAATTACAAGATTTGGCATACCTTCCCATAAGGAAATAAGAACCACTATATCTGAAATTTTTATCAAATCAGGTAGGTCTTCTCTATAGCCGGTAAATATAACATCCTTTTTTAAATCAAGTTTTTCAGTCAATTTAAATAGATTTTCTTTTTCATCACCCTCCCCTACTATTATGAATTTTACTTCTTTAATTTCTTTTTTGATGTCATTTGCGATATATAAAAATGTATCAAGGTTTTTTTCAAATGATAATCTTCCGCCAGTCAAAATGATTTTTTCATTTTTAATACCAAAATTTTTCTTTAATTCAATTTTTTCCTGTAATTTTTCATATTTTTCAATTTCTATACCATTATATATAACCTCAAATTTTTCTTTTTCTCCATCAATTTTCTGAATATAAATTTTTTTTACTTCTTCAGAATTACATATAATTTTATCAGTGAATCTTAAGAGAATTTTATCAATTAAAATATGATACCATTTTTTCCACAAGTCAGCACTTCTCTCTGATGCAATTATTAAAGGGATTCCTGATAAAATACCTGCTAACCTTCCCCATGTATTTGATGTAAACATAAAAGTATGCAAAATATCAGGTTTTTCTTTTCTCAGTATGTTTATCAGATTAAAAAGTATTAAAATATCAAACTTAAATCTTTTGTTAAGTATATAAAGATTTGTAATTTTCTTAAAATCTTCTTCCATTCTTCCACCTCTTAGAGCAATTAAAAAGGGTTCAAATTTTTCTTTATTGAGATTTTTAATTAATAAATAAAGTTGTTTTTCCGCTCCCCCGACTTTTAAAGTTCCGATTACATATGCGATTTTAATCTTATTTAATTGAGGAAATTTTGTTCTGTCCAGCCCAGTTATACCACTTTTCTTTATCATAACCAAAATCAACCCCTGTTATTTTTCTTAATGCTTCTCTTGCAATCCTTTTCAATTCATAATTTTCACTTTTCAATAAATTTATTAAAGAATAGACCGCTCTCTTATCACCAATTTCTCCAAGTGCATAAGCAGAATACTCTCTTATAAGTAAATGATATCTGTCATTTAAATTAGAAATAAGTGAAACTGTTGCTCTTTTATCTTTAAAGTTAGCGAGTGCTTTTATTGCCTCAATTTTTACCTCAATTTGTTTGTCATTCAGCATATTAAGTACAGGTTCAAAACCTCTAATGTCTTTTAATGCCCCAAGTGCCTTTACAGATGCCATTCTTACCATCCAGTTTGAATCATCAAGTAATTCAATCAGTTGAGGAATTGATAGAGGATTTTTTATTTTCTCAAATGTTTCTGCAACTTCTTTTCTAACAAGAAATTCTTTATCCTTTATAAGTGGAATTAGTTTTTCAATTTCAATATCTTCTTTTATTTCTCCAAGAGCCCATATTGCGTATTTTCTTATCTCCCAGTTTTTATCCTTTAAATATTCATAAAGAAATGGTATTGATTCTTTTACTTTATTACTGCCAAAACATCTTATTACTTTAATTTTTATATACTCATCCTGCTTTGAATTATTTATTAAAAAATTCACTTCGTCTTTATCTTTTGAAAGAATTTCAATAACTTTTTCTTTTATCTCAATATCTCTGTCATTTATACATTTTTCAATAAATACTTGTGAACTTTTGTCTTTTATTTCTCCAAGAATCTCAATAAGTTTTATTTTAAGTAATTTAGAACTTTCTTCATTTGAGTATTTCTCAAAGATATAAGGAAGTGAAACAGAACCAATTTTTATAATTGTTTTTTTTGCTTCATCTGAAGGAGTAGTTTTGCCCAGTGTTTTATCGTAAATTATTCTCTCATCTTCAAGGATATTTAAGAGATAAGGTATACCTTCAGATAAATCACCTTGCATATTTCTTATTTTATAAGCAGCATATACTCTTTTCATAGGGTCTTGTGATTTCAGGTTTTCAATTACATTTATAAAATCCTTTGAAGTATTCTGAGAAAATAAAAATAAGTGTATAATGAAAAAAATTAAAACCAGTCGTTTCATACTACCTCCTTTTTTTTAAAAAACATTATAAACTTTTCTCCACAATTCAAAAATAAGTAAAAGAAATAATCTTGAAGAATGATCTGCTTTATTTGAAATATGCTCATTTATAATTTTCTCAACTTCTTTATTATTGAATAAATCACCTTTTCTGAAATTCTCTGACAACAAATGTTCTTTTAAATAGTTTTTAAGGTCATCTCTAAACCATTTACCAAGAGGCACTCCAAAGCCCATTTTTTTCCTGTATAATATTTCATCTGGGAGAAAATTTTTCAATTTTTCTTTCAGAATATATTTACTTATTCTCCCATTTAATTTCAATTCTGGTGGAAAAGAAGCAATCAATTCTATAAATTCTGTATCAAGAAATGGACTTCTCCCTTCAAGATAATTCGCCATAGTTGCTATATCCATTTTTACAAGAAGAACTTCAGGAAGATATAGATTAAAATCACAGAAAATCATTTTTTCAAGTAAATCAAGATTTTCAGTTCTGGACCATAAATTTTCAGTGATTGTAAAAGAATTATAATTTTTAATTTCATTTTTAAAAAACGTACTGTATAACTTATCCTTCCATTCAGGAGAAAAAGAAGTTAAACGTCTTGTATAGGCATAGCAGAATCCATAATCATCTGTTTCCTGTAACCACTTCAAAATTCTAACTGGAAATTTATATGGGAATTTATTATAGATTTTCAGTATCAAATTTTTATTTATTTTATTCAAAAGGCCTGTACTTTTTGATATTTTATGTAATTTTTCAAGAACTTTTGTCTGGTAATATCTTGGATAACCTGCAAAATTTTCATCTCCACCATCTCCATTTAAGGCAACTTTTACATAATTTTTTGTTTGATTTGCGACATAATATGTTGGAATCATTGATGAATCACCAAATGGTTCGTTGTAATACCAGACAAGTTTTGGCAAAATTTCTATAATATCAGGTTTTACAATAAATTCATTATGTTCTGTCCCAAACTTTTTTGCAACAATTTTTGCATATTTAATTTCAGAAAAACTTTCAACATCAAAACCAATTGAAAAAGTTTTAACCGGTGTGGTCAGAAATTCACTCATAATACCTACAATAGTAGAAGAATCAATACCTCCTGAAAGAAATGCACCAAGAGGGACATCAGAAATCAATCTTATTTTTGTGGATTCTTTTAATTTTTCCCATAGTAATTCCTTGTAGTCATTTTCATCTTTAAAATATATTTTTTTTGTAAAATCAATCTGCCAGTATTTTTCAATTTTTATTTCACCGTCTTTCCATATCAAGTAATGTGCAGGTGAAAGTTTTTTAATATTTTTGAAAATTGTTTTTGGAGAAGGAATTGCCTGATA
>DAORXQ010000079.1 GCA_035371905.1 bacterium
CCTCTGCTCCTCCTTCGCTTAAATTCCATACAGGATATCTCTTTAACTCAGGGTCTGATTTTATAAAACCATAAGAATCTCTTTGAAATTTAGCAATAGGAACCCATGTATTTGCTCCATGTCCTCCACCTTTTTCCCCTCTATATGTAAATCCCCAGTTATTCGGCTCATTCGGTCCTTCAAAACCAAGTAAAATCCCGTCTTTCGCAAGTTCTCTTCCAACTTTAATAAGTTTATTTATATCCTGTATTAAAGGTAAAGTAAATTTAACACCTGTTTCTTTATTTAATTTTTTCATTTCATCTAAACTTGCCATTCCTCTTATCCATCTTATCCCTGTATACTTAATACACTCAATTGTTTTTTCAAAAATTTCTCCTCTTGTTGATATACTTGTATTTATTCCAATACTATCAAGAAAATCATTAACTCTTTCAGCAAGGATTCCTTTACCTTTTACAGAAATTACTTTTACATTACATTCTGCCTTAAATTTTCCATCCCTGCTTACTGCTCTTACGATTGTATTTCCACCTGTAACAGCAACAATAACACCATCAGAATTAACAGTAGCAACTTTTGGATTATCTGAACTCCATTTAAAAATTTTATCTGTTGCATAGTATGGATTTATAATTAAAGAAGGCCTAAAACTTTTTCCCTCAATAAGAACAATTGAAGAAGGGACAATCTCAACATTTTTAATTGGGACTTTTTCAGGGACTTTTTCAATAGTTATATTCCTTATACATATATCTGTTTCCGGTGAAAAAACTCTTAAATCTGCTCCATTCTGTCTGTTTGCAAATTTAGCATTGTCAACATAATATTCAATTTTTTTCCATGTATTTGTTCCTTCAAAATATATCTTCGGTAAATAAACCCTTGGTTCTCCAACTGAATCATACGCAATATAAAATCCTTCATCACTATTAACTTTTTTATCCCAGTATTCAACTTTTATTAAAACTTTATTTATGCCATCATAAATGAATTTATCATCAATATCACAATAAATTACACCTGCTTCTTTTAAAATATTTGTTTCCAGTCCTGTTTTTCCTGCATAATTTTTAATACTTTCCGCTCCAGAATTTGGACCAACTTTTACCTCAATTCCATTTTTAACAATCGGAACACTGAAAATAACACTGACAGAATCAGATGAAAAAAGATTTAACAAATATAAACAAGAAAAAATAATTACAATTTTAAAAATCCTTTCAAATTTTTTAAGCACTCTCCACCTCCATTTTATAATTTAGACCTGAATTTCAAAAAAAAGTTTAATTTGTATACACTATTATACACATTTTAAAAATTCCTGTCAAGATTTAAATTAACTCATGAATAGTTTATGTGGGAGAAATTTTAAAAGTTTGCTTCAATTTGTACTGAATATGTGTGTCATTTTTTAGGGAAATTTTTCATCCTCTATAAAATTTCTTCCATACATCAATAAAATTTTCACCTTTTATTCTTACTTTTGTTGGTTCAATTAATTCAGCATCAGATTTTTCGCCTCTATTAAATGCATCTGCAGTGGATAAGTACTCAATAACAATTTCACATTTTCCTTCCAATTTTACAGGTTTTATTTCTTTTATTCTTTCTAATGCTCTTTTTGTTTTATCCTTTATTATCTCCCTTGCTTTTAAAGGTGAAAGAGAAATTGCACTTGTTTTTGTTATTCCCCACTTTACAATACACTTTTCAATATTACTGACATATTTTTCTGCTTCTTTTACTGCTGCTTCATCTCCTGATATTAAAATTGTGGGTATTCCAAACCAGCCAGCAAGATATATCTTCATTCCAATTTCTCCTATCTTTTCTCCATTCAACCACATATTAACTATTTCAAGTGTATATGTATGATTTAAATTCCCTTTTTCAGTTCCATTCATTGAGTGGTATCCAAGAAGAATTAAACCATCCCATTTTTTATCAAGTTCCCAAAAAGTCGGTACCGGCCTTCCGTGTAATAGTTTAACTTCTTTATGTATTTTTTCAGGAATTATTCCTCCCGGACCATGACCATCTATTACGAGAATCTCATCTACGTCCTTTTCAATACATGCTTCACAGGTTGCATTTACTTCTTCAGTTGCGAGTTCTTTTGCAGTTTCATAATATTTACTCCCGGATAGTGCCTGTGTCTCAAAATCCACAACTCCAGCAACTCCTTCAAGGTCTGTTATAATAATAATTTTCATAACTTTCTCCTTTTTAAATCAGATTTTGTTCTTCCATCCATCTAACCGCTCTTTCCATTGTTTCTTCCGGTGTATATCTGGGTTTATATCCAAGTTTTTTTGAAATTTTTGAAATATCAGGACACATATGCCATTTAAAATGAGTATTTGCCCCTGGTTGTGGATTTATTTTTTCTGAATATTCTCTCCAACTTACCCATTCAACAGGAATATTTACATTATAGATTTTCCCATAGGTTTCAACAAAATTTTTCACTGTAATGGCATATTCTGAACCAACATTAAAAATTTCATCTTCTGAATTTGAAGGTTGAATAATTGAAAGGAAAAAACCTTTTGCAACATCTTCAGCATCACATGGACCGATAAGTGTCTGTCCAGGTTCGGGAAGAAAAACAATTTCTCCCTTTTTATGCTTTTTATGGTTTTCAATACTTCTTTCTCCATAACAATCAAGAGGAATTTTACCAGGTCCACATATATTTGGTGGCATAATAGCAGTAAAGTTCACTCCATCTTTTTTTGTCTGGATTTTAATCTCTTGCATTTCAAGATATCTTTTAGCATAACCGGAAAAAATACAAGGTGATTGAGTTTCTTCAGGAGTTGGAACTTTCTTTGGCTCTCCAAACATCCATATTGAACCGCAGAGAATAAAGTGTTTAATATAAATCTTACATACTTCATAAATACAGGGAGCAAATGTCCCGAGTATATCAACAACCACATCTGGCTTGACTTCATCAAATATATTTTTCCATTCCTCTTTATTTGAATCATAATTTTTTTTAAAAAACTTTATTCTGTTATTCTCAGGCAGGGGTTTAACTCCTCTTGTTAAAATAAAAAGGTCAAATTTTTCCTCTTCCAGCATTTTTACAAGATTTTTACCTATATGTCCAGTACCCCCTATTATAAATATTTTCATTTTTCCCCCTTTTTAAACTTAAAAAATATCTCAGTAAAATTTATTCAGCAGGTATCTCAATAAAATCATTATTTCCTCTTAAACTCTGCCATTTTTCTTTTTCACCCTTAAGATAAAAGTCAAAAAAACTTTCAACAAAATCCATTGCCTTCTTTTTAAATCCTGTCCCATGTCCTCCATCTTTTATCTTAACAAGAGTTACAGGAACATTATTCTCCTTTAACTTATTATAAAGGATTACACTCTGAACATAAGGAACAACATTATCCTTATCTCCATGCATAATTAAAAATGGTGGACAATCTTTATTAACATAATAAACAGGGCTTGCTTTTTTTGCTTTTTCTTTTAACAGTTCAATTTCACCACCTATAAGTTCTGATATTACTTTATAAGGTGAACCCTCCTTATTTGATTTTTCAAAACCTGTTAAAAAATCAGAAGGGCCAAACCAGTCACAGACAGCATTTACTCTGCTTGAATATTCTTTCCAGCCACCATTTCCTTCAAATTCTTTTATATCACCTGTTGTTCCAAGTAAAGCAACAAGATGTCCACCAGCAGATGGACCCCAGACACCAATTTTGTCCTGGTCAATATTATACTTTTCTGAATTTCCTCTTAAAAACCTTATAGCACATTTACAATCTTCAATCTGGGCAGGAAATTTTGCTTCCTGACTCAATCTATAATTTATAGTTACACAAAAATAACCTTTTTCTGCAAATTGAATTAATCTGTAAATACCACCCTGTTTATCTCCACCTCTCCAGGCACCTCCATGAACAAAAACAATAACAGGCATTTTTCCTTCATTTTTTTCAGGTTTTACTATATCCAGAAGTAATTTTTTTCCGTCAACTTCTCCATAAACAACATCTTTAATAATCTCAACATTTTCTGGGATTTTTATATTCTGGGCAGGTAAAAAGATTGATATAAAGAATAGAAAAACAAAAAGAAAAATTTTCAGTTTCATTTTCACTCCTTTTTTATAAATATTTATGAACCCCGTTTCCTTTTTTATTTTGTTATATTTTGTTTTTCCTGTCAACTCCGGTTCTTTCTTAAAGGGGTTTAAACCCCTTTAAAATCCCCAAGAGGTATCAACTCCCCTAAATAGGTGGCTCACCATCTCGCCACCCGTGCTAATCGGTGCTCCTTATTCGTCGCACCAGCACCCCCTCAATCTTTGAGGGTTTAAGGTAATTATAACTTGTTCTGGGCAAAAAACGCCAGAAAAAACAACTGGAATTTTTCAAATTCCAGTGTTTTGTACCTTTGGTTCTGTAAGTATTTACCCTTTTTAAATATAACCTAATTTACTTAATTTAAAAAATTAAAGAAAGTCATTCTTAAAAATTATTATCCTAAAAAAAGTTCTCTTGTAGGGAAATTGGCATCTGCTGTCAAATTTACTTTCAATCGCCTCAATCCAATTTCATCACCCGGGGTTGGTATATGAGTAAGGTGTACTTCACACCCTTTTAAATCCTTTAACTTCTCCATCGCCATCTCTGCAGTGGGATTATTTGTTGCTGATATACTAAGTGCAATCAATGTTTCTTCAAGGTCTAAAATTTCATTTTTAAGTCCAAGAAATTCTCCTTTAAGTTTTTTAATATGCTCTATGATATTTGTTGAAAGGAGATGAATTTTATCCGGTATTTCTGCCATATATTTTATAGCATTAAGAATCATACTTGAAGCAGCAGTCATGAGTTCTGAATTATGTCCTGTAATTATTGTCCCATCCGGTACTTCAATAGCAGCACCACAATATACACTGGAATAATTACCTATCTTCTCCTTTGCTCTTTCTGCCGACATTCTTGCTGGTTTAACAACAGACCTGTCTTCAGGTTTTAAATTGAGTTCTTCCATTAAAAGTATAACTCTTTCAAGAGTTTTATGTGATTCAATCCCAAGAACAAATTCATAGTTATATCTGAAATACCTTCTTATTATTTCCTGTTTTGCTGCTTCTCTTACTACTTCATCATCCACTATAGCAAAACCAATACGGTTTACTCCCATATCTGTGGGAGAACGGTATACAAGATTATTTCCCATAATTTTCTTTAATATTCTCTCCAATACAGGAAAAAGTTCTATATCTCTATTATAATTTACAGCACTTTCCTTATAAGCATTCAGGTGATAAGGGTCAATCATATTAACATTACCGAGGTCAGCAGTTGCTGCTTCATAAGCAATATTTACTGGATGTTTTAGTGGTAAATTCCAGACAGGGAATGTTTCAAATTTTGCATAGCCAGATTTTATTCCTCTTTTGTAATCATGATAAGGTTGAGATAAACAGGTTGCGAGTTTTCCACTTCCAGGTCCTGTCACCACTACAATTGGCTTTTCTGTTTCAATATATGAATTTCTTCCATAACCTTCTTCACTAACAATAGTATTTACATCAGTTGGATAACCTTTTGTTGCTGTATGAAGATATACTTTTATACCTCTATATTCTAATTTATTTTTAAAGGCAACAACATTGGGCTGATTTTCAAACCTTGTTATAACTACCGCTCTAATATCAAGACCATATTCTCTTAACCCATCAATAAGTTTTAGTGCATCTGCATCATAAGTAATTCCAAAAATCTCCTCTAATACGGCCTTTTGCTATATCTCCTGAATATATACAGAGAATAATATCAATTTTATCTTTCAATTCCTGCAGAAGTTTTATCTTTATGTTACAATCATAACCGGGAAGAACCCTTGCTGCATGATAATCATATAGAAGTTTTCCTCCAAACTCCAGATACAATTTACCTTTAAAAAGATTAATCCTTTCAAGAATTGCTTTACTCTGTTCCTCAAGATATTTTTCGTTATCAAAACCAATTTTTCTTATCATAGTTTTTTCAATTTTTCATTAGAAAAATAATATCATTGAACTGAAAATATGTAAAGTGATTTTTTGTCAAAATATTACATTATTGAAATTTTATTGACTTAAATAAAAAAAATCTGGTATAATAAAAAATTAAAAAAGGAGGAAAAAATGGTGAAAATTGGAATTAATGGATTTGGAAGAATTGGTAGATTGGTTTTAAGAAGTGCTATTGAATTAAATTATGACGGATTTGAATTTGTTGCTGTTAATGATATAACTGATGCAAAAACACTTGCTCATCTTTTCAAATATGACTCAAATTATGGAATATTTAATGGAACTGTTGAAGCAAAAGAAAAAAGTATAGTTATAAATGGAAAGGAAATAAAGGTTTTAAGTGAAAAGGACCCAAAAAATTTACCATGGAAGGATTTAGGTGTTGATATAGTAATTGAGTCAACAGGCCTTTTTACAGAAGCGGAAAAAGCACGTGCACATATTGAAGGTGGAGCAAAAAAAGTTGTTATTACTGCACCTGCCAAGGGAGAGGATGTTACAATAGTTATGGGTGTTAATGAGGATATGTACGACCCTAAAAAACATGTAATTCTTTCAAATGCTTCATGCACAACTAACTGTCTTGCTCCAATTGCAAAAGTTTTAAATGACAATTTTGGAATAATTAAAGGACTTATGACAACAATACATGCTTATACAAATGACCAGAGAATTCTTGACCTTCCACATAAGGATTTAAGGAGAGCAAGAGCAGCTGCACTATCAATTATACCTACAACAACAGGAGCGGCAAAGGCGATTGGAAAAGTAATTCCTGCTTTAAATGGGAAGATGCATGGAATTGCTTTAAGAGTACCAACTCCAACTGTTTCCATTGTGGATTTAACTGTTCTTCTTGAAAAAAATACCTCTGTTGATGAAATAAATTCTGCATTCAAGAAAGCAGCAGAAACAAATTTAAAGGGGATTTTACAGTACTGTGAAGAACAACTTGTTTCAAAGGACTTTACAAAAAATCCACATTCCTGTATATTTGATGCTCCTTCAACATATATAGTTGATAATAATTTTGTAAAAGTTTTTGGATGGTATGATAATGAATGGGCTTATAGTTGCAGGGTTGTTGACCTTGTAAATTATGTAATTAAAAAAGGGATTTAAACTTGTAATTTGGTAAAAAACATTTTGATTACAGGTATACCCGGGTGCGGAAAAACAACTTTAATTAAAGAGATTTTAAATTGTGTAAATGTTAAAAAATTTGGATTCTATACAGAGGAAATTAAGGAAAAAGGCAGAAGAATTGGGTTTAAAATTTTTACTTTATCAGGAAAAGAAGGTATTTTAGCACATATAAGTTTTAACACTCCTTATAAAGTTTCAAAATATTATGTTTCTGTTGAAAATTTAGAAAATATTGCTGTTTGTGAGATTGAAAGAGGACTTTTAGAAAGAAATTGTTTGATTGTAATTGATGAAATTGGCAAAATGGAATTGTTTTCAGAAAAATTTAAAAAAGTTATACTCTCTGCTTTTGAAAGTCAGAATAAAATCCTTGCAACTATAATGTTAAAACCACATCCATTCTGTGATATTATTAAGATGAGAAAGGATACAAAAGTTTATATTCTTGATAAAATAAATCTCAATAAAATTAAAGAGGAGATTTTATCAAATTTAAGAATTGATTTTAAAACAACTTAAAATTTTATATTTTTTCCCATCTTTTTGTTTCAATTGACTTTTTTATTTTATCAATGACTTTCATATTGTAAATTCCATCATAAAGTGAAGGACTTGCATTTTTATTTTCATATACACACTTTAAAAAATTATAAATTGAATGGAT
>DAORXQ010000080.1 GCA_035371905.1 bacterium
TTGCCCCCTCCGTATTACCGCGGCTGCTGGCACGGAGTTAGCCGGGGCTTCCTCTGGGGGTACCGTCATTCGCATAAAGCGAATTCTTCCCCCCTGACAGGGTTTTACGACCCGAAGGCCGCCATCACCCACGCGGTGTCGCTGGGTCACCCTTTCGGGCATTGCCCAAGATTCCCCACTGCTGCCTCCCGTAGGAGTGGGAACCGTATCTCAATTTCCCTGTGGCTGGCCGTCCTCTCAGACCAGCTACCCGTCTTAGCCTTGGTGAGCCATTACCTCACCAACTACCTGATAGGACTCAGGCCCATCCCCGGGTGTTTTGTTTTTTAAACAAAACTTTTCTTTTCAGGAATTTCACCTGAAAAGGTTATCCGGTATTAGCCCGCCTTTCGGCAGGTTATCCCGGTCCCGAGGGTAGGTTACCCAAGTGTTACTCACCCGTCCGCCGCTTTCCCCCGCTTTGGTCAGATTACTCCAACCTCAGCGAGTTCGTCGCCCGACTTGCATGTGTTAGGCACACCGCCAGCGTTAACCCTGAGCCAGGATTAAACCCTCTGGAAATTTTCCGGATACCCCAAATTTTCAAAGAACGTTATTTTAAAGCATATATATTATACCTATCTCTTTAAAACCTGTCAAGAGATATTACTCAGCAGCAGGTGTTTCTGTTGGTGCTTCACCCTCTGGTGCTGGTGGTACTGCTGGAGCTCCTGTTTCTGGTGCTGTAGGAGCAGGTGTTCTCTTTGGCATTGTCTGTTTAATTATTAAAAACAAAGCCACCAGAATTATTATTATCAGTATCACCACTGCTGCTGGATTTTGTTTTTTTTCTGCCATTTCTTCTCACCTCCTTTCCCGCAAATTTCTATTTTTTTAATAAAGTTTCAACAACTTTTTTTATCAAATTTAACTAAATTGTTTCTATTAAGTTTATAATTATACCTTTTTTTTAAAAACTGTCAAGTCAAATCAAAATTTGTTAAAATGTAAAATATTCTTTAAACTTCTTTTAGGAACATGCATAATACCCTTTTCATCTTTCCAGTATTTTACAGAACCATTAAATTCTTCAATATAACTTTCTTCATCAGGATATCCTAAAGCAATAATTGTGTCAATTTCATAATTTTCAGGAATCTGTAAAATTTCTCTTAATTTTTCTCTGTTAACAGAACCAATCCAGCATGTACCAATTCCTTCATAAGTTGCAGAAAGTAAAATATTTTCAACTGCAGCACCAGCATCATGTTTTGGAGTAGGAGATTTTATACTATTATTTATTAAAACAACAATATATGCAACAGGCCTTTTTCCCTCAGGTGGAGGACCATCTTTACCAAGATATCCAGCCCATCCAGTTAAAGGAAAAATTTTATCAACAATATTTTTATCGTTTACAATTATATATTCCAGTGGTTGCATATTCGCTCCACTTGGTGCAATACGAGCCATATCAACAAATTTTTCAAGAAGGTCAACTGAAATTTCTTTCTGTTTAAATCTTCTTATAGTCCTTCTTTTTTTAATAATTTCATATATATCCATTTTTTTTAATTATAGCACATTTTTAAAAAACATAAAGCAAATTTTAAATCGGGGCGTCCGGATTGTTTCTCCTTTTCCTTCATTCCTACTGTTTTTCTATGTTCATTTTTATCCCTCAAGTTTTTTTCCATTGCCTTAGTTATACCGAAACCATCCGTCTCAAAGAAGATTGCTAATCGGGGCGTCCGGATTTGAACCGGAGACCCCCAGAACCCCATTCTGGTGCCCTAAACCGGACTGGGCCACGCCCCGTTAAAAACAGTTTTCTCTTTTACTTCTTAAATAATTCATACAGAATTCGTCTTTACCTGTTAACATTTCACTTACACATATTGCTTCTCTTATATCAGGTATTGTCGGGTCAACTATTGCAGAGTCAAGACCTTCATAAATACATAAAGCAAGAAAATATTTATTAACAAGTTTTCTATCAGGAAGTCCAAAAGAAACATTTGAAAGACCACAGGTGGTTTTTACATTAAATTTTTTTACTTCTTTTAATGCTTTTAAAAAAATAAGTCCATTTTCATAATTTACACTGACAGGTTCAACCAGACAATCAACAAATATGTTTTCATTTTTAACATCGATTCCATTCAATATCCCTATTAAATTTTCTGCTATCTCTATTCTTTTTTTATAATCAGATGGTATTCCTTTATCATCCATTGTTAAACATATAATTTTACTTTCAGGATATTTTTTAATTACCGGTAGCATTTTCTCTATTTTTTCTTTTTCTCCATTTATTGAATTTATCATTTTATCAGGTGTTTTAATAAGAGACAAACCAAAATCAATCACATCAGGGTCAGAACTATCAATACAGACAGGAAAATTTCCCACTTCATACAAACATTCAATTAACCATTTTATATCTTCTTTTTCTCTTTCTTTACCTTTTCCAATTCCAGCATTTAAATCAATATAATTAGAACCACAATTAATCTGCTTTTTAATCTCTTTTTTTATAAACAACTTATCTTTTTTTTCAATTGCCTCCTTTATATTTTTTCTTGTACCATTTATCCTTTCACCAATTATTATCATTTTTTCTCCTTTTTGTTTTTGAGTATTTTTATTGTAATATAATTGTATGAAAATATCAAAAGAAAAATTTGAGGAAATAGTTTATCAGAAATTTATGAAAATACCAAAAGAAATAAGAGATAAAATTGAAAATGTTGCAATTATAATTGAAGACAGTCCTCAACCCAATTTTTTCGGTTTATATCACGGAGTCCCTTTCCCAAAAAGAAAAACTCCTGCTTATTCTCTTGTACTTCCTGATAGAATAATCATCTATAAGGAAAGTATTGAAAAGTACTGCAGAACAGAAGAAGAAATTGAAAAAATGATTGAAAAAGTCCTTTTACATGAGATTGGACATTATCTCGGTCTTGATGAAAACTCATTGAAAAAACTTGACCTTTAATTTCAATTACCACCAGTTTGGAAATCTTTTTGGATATTTATATCTTTCAGGAAGTGTAAAATTTCCTTTAAAACTGAATAATTCTGCATTTTTAAGATAAAATTTCAATCTCACATCTCCTCCAAATCTTAATAATTGTGTTTTAAATCTAACAGGTGCAAGAATATGGTCTCCTGAAACAGGTATACAATTTTCTTTTTCACATCCTGGAAGAACTTTATTATCCTCAAGTATTTCAACTCTTACTTCTCCTTTTGGTGCCTTTAAGTTTAAAAATATCTCAGGTATCCCTGATATATGAAGAGGGCAGGTAACAATATATCCCTCTCCTTCTGCTGTCCATGATACAAAACCATCTTTTCTTATCACTCCTGTCCCTATACCTCCTGTACTTCCAATCCAGTGTTCTCCTTTTTTCCCTCCATACCAGAATCTTAAATTTCCTCCTTCTTTTACAGGAGAAATAGTCATAAGTGTCATACCTGAATCCCATTGGTCTTTTTCACCTCTTGGAATAAAAGGTTTTCTGTCTCCTACTCTATCCCAATTAAGTAAATCTCTGCTGAACACAAGTTGAACTTCACAAGGTCCTTTTGATAAAGAAGGGTCAACATCAAAAATCTGCAAAAATCCAATATATCCATGTCCATAAGGAAGAATAAACATTTTGTAAAACTCCCTATTTTCAGGGTCTTTATCATCTGCCTCAAGAACTGTTATCATAGGAGTCCAGTGTATTAAATCCTTACTTTTACTTATCGCTATATGTCTTTTTCTTTTCATCCCAAATCTTCTATAAACATTATATTGTTGATAAGACCTTGTTGTAATAATATAAACTTCTTCTACAGGGTCCCACATCAAACAGTGTGCATCTCCATCATAGGGCAAAACTGGTGGAAAGTGAAAATCCCAGTTTATCCCATCTTTACTGAAAGCAACTGTGATACCCTGAAAATAAAGATTATCATCAAATCTTGAAAAATTACTGCATATAAGTTCTGCATCTATATTTTTTAAATAATTCGGGACAACACATCCAAAATCAATACTTAAAGCAGGATATTCTGGAAATTTTAAAATATTATTTTCAAAACTTCCATCAAACAATACCTGATTTAATTCAGGTTTTATCCAGTTTATTCCATCTTCACTCTGAGCAAGACAGAGATAAGAACCAAATCTTCCAAAGGCCTGATAAAAGCACCAGTAAATTTTTTTCTCATTATCATATACCATACTTGAATAAAAAGGGTCGTAAATATAACCAGCATCAAAATTAGAGAGATAACTTTCCCATAATTTTTCTGTTTTAATTACTGGATTTTTTTCATATTTCTCAAGGGAATAAAAAATTTTTTTTACACCTGATGATTCTTCAACAAGTTTTTCATCTATAAAAACAAAATTGTTCCAGTCGGCAAAATTCATCTGAAAAAATCTTCTTTCCATTTTTTTTTCCTTTCAATCAGAAATTTCAAACTGAAAATCCTTGCAAATTCCAGAAATAACCTCTTTAACTCTCAATATATATTCCCCTTCTTTTTCATTTAAAGCAAAAATTACACTTCCTTTTGCTTTCCCTTTTTCTCCTTTTAAATTTTCTGTATAATAATTTATTTCATTTCCATCAGGAGAAATAATACTTACATTGAAAATATGTGTCTCTGGAGATTGCGGTTCTGTTTGTAATTCTATTTCATAATTCAATATTTCCCCTTTTTTAACTTTCTTGATTGAATTTATCTTCAAATCATTTATTTTATAAGGTAAAAATCCAAAGATCAGTACATCCTCCGGTAGAACTTTTATATTTAGTGAATCACTGAATCCTATGTACTCTCCTTTTCTTATATTATAAATATGAAATTTCTGAGGCAGTGTTAATTTACATTCTCTTACTTCTTCTCCTTCTCTCCACGGTGAAAGAATTCCAAGGTATGTATGAGAACCAAGTTTATATCTATAAGGAGTAAAACCGATTTCTGTATTATCCGGCTCATAATTTATTTTTCTCTGAATCCCCGCAATTTCCCCAATCACTTTATTGAGAATATTCCTTATCCCTTGCATATTTTCATCAGGATAATTTATCAAACTTAAATTTAATAAAATCCCTTTCCCTTTACCAAAATTGTTAACTATAAAAACAGGTATATTTTCTACATTTTCTTTCGCTTTACCATTTGTCAAAATAATAGAAGAATCAAGATGGATTGATGGTAAACTGCAAGCTAATTCTCCATACTTCAATTCAAAATTTTCAATTTTTTTCACTTCAAATTCAATATTCTGTTTTATTCCAAAAATATTATCAAGAACACCTCCATTTTGATAAAAATTTCCGTTTTCATCACAAACTCCTGGTCTTATATCAGCAATAACAATTCCTCCATTATTAACAAAAGAAATAATCTCTTTTGCCTGTTTTTGTGAAATTGATTGAGCATAAGGAAGAATTAAAACTTTAAATTTCTCTTTATTTAAAATTCCATCCTCAAGTTGTTTATATGAAATTATTCTAAATTGATAGCCACTTGATTCAAAATATCTCACAAAAAAGTTCAAATTTTCACATATTGGAGGCAATTGCGGAGTTAAGGCAGAAGCATGAACACTTGTATTTGAATAAAGTATAGCTATCCCATCATCCTCTCTTTTTGAACTTATAAATAACTTGCCTATACCTTTTTTTAATTCAGGTATTTGACTTATATATGGTCTGAAGTATTCATAAAATGATAAATCAGGAGAGACAACTGATTGTTCCCTTGGAGGACCGTGCCATATCCATAAACTATTGGCACCAAAGAAAAGAACTCTCCATGGGTCTATTTTTCTATTTTTTATACCTGCTCCATAAGAACCCTGCCATCCAAGTCCAAGTAAACTCCCCTCCTTTGCAAAATCCTTAAATGCATATCTTATAAATGGATGACTGTAAGGATTATTCAATGTCATAATTTGTGAAAGTTTGTAATAGTCCTCTGCTGTAAAACTGTTTGTAAAAACATATCCTCTCTGACTTCCTTCGTATCCAACCTTTGCATTAGGAATAATCCTTGTAATTATTTCCTTTGCATATTCAAAAATACCTGTCCATGTATCCTCCATAAAAATCCTATAATTTATCCATAATGGTCTCAATTTTGGATTTTCAATTGCTTCTTGATATGTAACTGGCTTAATTTCATCAAATGATGTATAATCTGTTTTCCATTCCTGATTCAATCTCTTTATATTTCCATATTTATCTTCCAGATACTCATGAAATTTTGAAACACATCTATCACACCAACAGAGTTCATATTTATCATATGGTGGCCTCCAACTTGCAAAATGACATTCATCTCCACATGAAAATTCATATGTTGAAAAATGTAATTCATTTTCAATCTTCTTTTTTAAATCTTCCTCTACTTTTGATAAATAATCAAGATCATTCAAACAGGGTTGTCTTACATGGTCTTCTGGTTTTCTATCCATAGTTCCCCATGGGTCTGTCTTCATATCAACAAACCTTATAGGATTTGAAACATACCAAAGATTCTCTAAAATTGCAACAGGCCCCATCCCTGTGTAATATCTTGAATCAAATCCTGCCTCATAAATATTTCTACAATACCATCTTTCAGTGTAAGCACCAGTAAAAGGTGGAAACCATAAAATTGTCCTAAAATCATCCTTTGGTCTTAAATCTGATACAGAGAAAAACTTTAAACTTCTATCAACAATATTATTATCGCTTAAAAGTTCAAATTTTAACCACTGTAGAATTGTAAGATAGGCCTTTGGAGGAGTAATTTTAAAACTTACTTTTTTTTCATTTATTTTTTCTCCTTTAAAATCAAAAATCTCTGTCTTCTCCAATCTTCCAAAATTATCAATCAAACTTATTTTCAACTTTAAATTATCCTTTCCATCTTTACTGAATATATTTACCTCTCCTGTTATTTCTTCATTTCTTTTATAACTTTTATTTAATATTACCTCTCCTATATAATCGTTTGAATTAACTTCTATAAAAGAAGAGCCAAAATTAACAATCCCCCCTTTTTCTTTTACCCATATATCCGCAAAATAATTACCCTTTGGAATCTTATTTTTTATTTCAAACTTAACCTCATTTTCACCTTTTGACAGATTTATATCTTTTTTATCTTTTAAAATTACCTCATTATCTTCATTCCTCAAAACAAGCTCACATGTAACTTTTTTCGTTTCATTTGATTTCAGAACAAACTTAATATCTGAAATAGAATTTATATCTGCATTTATGTAATCTGCCCCATTTATTTCAATTTCAGGACTTTTAACATATGAAATAATTAATTGAATTGGATAAGCAAGAAGATAATCATACTCAATATATTTTGTTTCAAAAGGACTCCTTATACTTGCTGGTGTTAAATTTTGAAAATGAGGGACTGAATATCCTTTAAGAAGTAAAATTTTTCCATTCCCATATGAATAAACTTCAAGAGTTGAATTTATAAACTCTTCAAAGTCCTTGTATTTTTTAAACTGTGGAAGTCCTTTATAAGGATATAAAAATTTTCTATCAAAATTTATCTTATTTTCTGTTGCTTTTTTTAAGTCATCTAACTTAATATCCTCTGCAAGTTTACATCCATACCAGTCACCAAAATAAGCAAGAAGTATTGTCCCCTCATCTTTTACCTTATTTAATATCATATCCCTAAATTTCTGAGGAAAAACACTCCATCTTACCCTTCCAAGAACTATAACATCATATTTACTTTTTAAATTTTCTTCAAGGTACTTCTGAAATTCTTC
>DAORXQ010000081.1 GCA_035371905.1 bacterium
TCCATTTAAACTCCTTTAGGGTTGGTAGAAAATAATCTGACTGCCTTGATTTTCAAATTTAAATGGAACAAAAAGTCCTTTTATTTCTTCCTTTATTTTTTGGTGTAACTCAGGAGGAGCAAATAAAAGCATAAATCCACCTCCACCTGCTCCAAGAAGTTTTCCTCCTATTGCACCTGCTTTTTTTGCTTTCTCATAAATTTCATCAATAAATGGATTTGAAACTTTATCAGAAAGAGACCTTTTAAATCTCCACGCCTCATCAAGAAGTTTTCCAAATTCCTTAATTTCACTATTTCCAACAAGTATTTTTATTCCTTCTTCAACCATTTCATGTAGTATTTTTAGTTCATATTTTTTATTTTCAATATTTTTAATCTGTTCACTTGCAATTTCAGAAGCATATCTTGAAATTCCGGTAAAATATAGAAGCAGGTGTTTTTCAAAGTCCTCTTTTTTTCCCGGTGGGAGAATTAATGGCTCAACAATAAAACTATCATCTGGTAAAAAAGTAATTTTATTTAATCCACCAAATGCAACTTCAATCTGGTCCTGACAGCCAACATTTTCTTTTAAAATTTTCTGTTCCACATATATTGCTTCTTTTGCAAGTTCTTCTTTTGATTTCATCTTACCAAGAAGTGCATATAAGGCATTTAAAAGTCCAACTGTAAATGAAGAACTTGAGCCAAGTCCTGTTCTTGCTGGAAGGTCTCCGTCATGGTGAATTTCAACTCCAAAATCAATGTTTAAATATTTTAACACTCCCCTTACTGCTGGATGCTTAATTTCATCAATTTCTTTAACAGTTTCAATAATGGAATATACAATCCTGTGTTTATGTTCAAAAAATGGGGGTAAGTATCTGCATGTAATATAGCAGTATTTATCAATAGAAGTTGTTAAAACAGCACCTTTATTATATCTATACCAAGAAGGATAATCAGTCCCTCCTCCAAAAAAAGAAATTCTAAAAGGAGTTCTTGTTATTACCATTTTAGTTTTAAAATTATAAAATCATCATTCTTTTCAATTACATCAAAATTATACAAAAATTTCTGTTTTTCATCAAATTTCAAATAATTCTGCCATTCCATTAAAATGAGAAGTTTATAATTTTTTCTGTACAGATTTTTTATTGTGTTTTCCTTTAATTGACTGCTTTCTATATGTATTCCTTTCCTTTCAGCATAATATGTATAAGCGGAATTCCAGTCATATCCCGGGAAACAAATAATTATATTTTCATCAGGTTTTGTTTCTTTTTTTACAATTTCTCCTATTTTTAAAGCAAGAGGAGCGTCAAATTTATGGTATCTGTAAGCAAATTTAAGTGAAATTAAGGTATTAACTATTAAAAAGAGTGTTAAAAATAATTTTTTTGAATGTTCTGATTTAAATAAATTCTTAAAATATAAAAGTCCTTCAGCACAAAAAATAGAAACAATAGGAGTAATTAGCATATTGTAATAGTGATGACATTGAATTTTTATAAGGACAAAATAAAAAAGAAATGAGGAAAGAAAAAGAAAATAAAAATATTGATAGTTTTTTCTTCTTTTAATTGTAAAAATCCCAAATATAACAGGTATTAGGGTTAAATGAGTTAGAAGTTCAGGAAATAGATTTAAAATTCCCTGTTTGTATGTTTCAAAAATAAATCTTTCAGAAATAGTCCCAAAATTTCTTATTCTGTATGCTTTATCTGCAAGTGTTAGAGAAAAGTGATTATTCATTAAGTTCATTTCATCACAATACATTTGCCATCTAAACATAAGGGAAAGAGGTATTAAAAGGGATAAAAGCAAAATAAATTTATTGAATTTTTTATTTTTAAAAATTATTAAATAAACTACAGGAAGAAGGAAAAAAGGACCATAAAGTGATTTATGGAGAAAAGAGATTGATGAAAATATAATTCCAAGAATCCAGAAATATATGTTTTCTTTTAAAATTCCAAGAGTGAAAAAATAAAGAAATCCAAGAATAGTTGCAATAACTGTTGGTTCCATCAAAAAAGTTCTGTTGAAATGTATATTAACAGGTATGGAAAGATAAATAAAAGTTGTAAGTAAAGAAAAATTTAAATCATCTGTTAATAAAAAAAGAAGTTTAAAAAGTAAAAAAGCACCTAAATAAGCCATTATTATTGAAACAATTCTTCCCCATATTTCTGATGGAAAAAATAATTTATAAAAAATACATACAATTGCCTGATAAACAGGAAATTCAAGAAGTAAATATTTTTCATTACCTGTCCCGAAAACATCAAGTTCAGTTTTTAAAAAATTTATTCCATTTTTATAAAAATTTCTTGTTACTGCTGCTGTTTGTGTCTGTCTGAAAGAATATGTATCAAGAATTGGAATATTTATATGATAAAGAAGAACGGGAAGAAAGAAAAGAAAAATTAATAATAATTTTTTCATTTTTTAATAGTTTTTTTTAAGTTTTTGTAAAATTTTAACAGAAATTTAAAAAAGTAAAAAGGAATCAATGTTAAAAGACAGTAAAGATATATTTTATAGTTTAAAAAATTGTTTTTAAAAGCAAGTATAAGAGTTTCCCATCCATATCTTTTATGACCCGATAGAATAAATGCTTTACACATATAAATGTAATAATCAGAATAATTTTTTTTCAACCGTCTTTTAAATATTTCATAATCGGTAAATTGTTTTCTTTCAAGATTAACTTTTTTTTCTATTTCTAAAAAAACATTTAACATTCTATGATAGGGAGTGTAATTTTCAATACATTTTTTCCATCCATTTTTTGCTATTTCTTTTCTTTTTTTTTCATTTTTCAGGTAATATTTTACTTTATCAACAAGTTCTTTTTCGTTATCAAAACAATCTATTTCTTTTCCTATTTCAAAGTATTTTTCAAGATATGTAACATATTCAGTTAACATAAAACCACCCTGTAGCATAACTTCAAAAATTCTTCCTTTCCATTGTCTCTTGTTATTAAATGTTTTTGTAAAGCATAAATTTATTTTGCTTTTTCTGAAAACCTCATTCATTTCATTAAAAGTTAAATATTTCTCCCATCCATATCCGGCAAGAAAAATATTCAAATTTAGATTTTTTAAATAATTTATATATCTTTCTCTATCTTCTGTTTTAAACCCAATAAATGATACATCATATATTTCTTCTTTTTTATCCCAGTCAGGATAAAAAGGGACTCCATCACTAGGTAGAACATGAATAACATTTACATTAAAATTTTCGTATTTTTCTATTGCTTCAATTGAATGGGTTACAAAAAAATCAAAGTAAGGAAGATAATATTTTGTATAATTTTCAAATCTGAATTCATCATCAAAAAACCATCCAATTAAAATAGATTTTTCTCTTAATTTTTTTAATGTCTCTAATGTAAACTCATAATATCCTGAAAGATAAATAATATAATCAGGTTTGAAATTTTCAACAATTTTAACAACCTCTTCATTCATTTTTTTTATTCCTATTTCTGCAATTCTTTTTTGAAAATCATAGGTAAAAACAGATTAAAAAATTTTTTTTAAAGGTTCTACAAAATATAAATCAAAAGGGCATGTCAATTTTAAATAAGAAGAAGCATATTTATAGATTTTGTAAGAAGTTAAGTCATATAAAGGTGTAAGAATTAAAACTTTTTTCTGGTATTTTGTATTCATTTTAAGGTAAAATTATATCATTATCATTTATTCCATACTTTTTTAATTTTTTATAAAATTTTTCTTTATTTTTATAAGAGGTAATTACAAATTTTCCATCAAAATTTAATGGCTGGTTCAAATCTAAATTTTTGAAATTAATATTAAATTTTTTAGCCAAATAGATATAAATAAAAGTATAATCGTCTTTCCCAGTAAAAAAAAACTTTTTATTTTTTTCAGGAATTATATGGTTATAAAAAAGCAGGGAAATGTTATTGATATTGCTTTTAACCTTTTTATTGAGATAATAAAAATTCCAATAAATATCTCCAAAAATTTTTAAAACCAATTTCACAAATTTAATTATTAAAAATCTACTTTTTTTAGATTTTAATTTTTTAAGAAATGGAAAGCAATCTTTTTCAAAAATTTCTTTAATTTTTTTCAAATTTTCTTTTTTAAAAGTTGTTTTTATAAAAATTACAAAAATTCTTATTTTTTTATCCAGTGGAAAAAGTATCTTTTCTATTTCTTTTTCCCTTAACACATCAACAGTCCAGGTTTGAATAATTTCTTTTTCAGGTATTGCTAATTTTAAAAGTTCTTCTGTTTTAAAAAGTAATTTTTTTTCTCTTATAATTTTTATACTTTTATTTTCCTGTAAGGGTAAAATTCTTTTTGTTATTAAAACATTTAAAGCAGTTGTTGACATGTTTAAACCATCATGTGGACCCATATAATCAAATGAACCACTTTCTCCAGGATGCCATGTATGATATAAAAATTCTTCTTTTAACCAAACTTCTTTCAAGCCATAATTTCTTAATCTAAAAGTCATTTCATAAACACCGCATATATGACCTAAATAATCAATATGTTCATCTGCTCCACCTATTTTTATTAAATCCTCTTTTTTTGCACACATACACGCACCATAATTAAGTAAGTGAATTGGGTCATCTAATTTTTCTATATCTGTTTTCCCATCCCATCTTAAAACTCTTCCTTCACCCAAAACTTCTTCAAAAGAAGGATAATTAAAGGGATAAAATTTCTTATTTTCATTTCTTATCTCATCTATATGCAAAACAATATTTTGATTTTTTTTGAATTCTTTTATTATCGTTTCAACAAATGTTTTTTTTACCATTGCGTCACTATCTGGAATACAAATAATTTCTCCTTCACTTAAAATAATTCCTACATTAAACATAAGATGCTTATGGTAATAAACTTCTCTGGGCATTTCAAGTATTACCCATTTGTCAAGAACAGATTTTCCTTTTTTAATAGAATTATTCAGTTTTTTTTCAATTTTTTCCGGTTTTCTATCATAATATTCAATCCATATAATTTCATAATTATTTCTATCAATTGTTTGATTATTCAAATACTCCAGAATATGAAAACTATGCCTTACAGACCAATCAATCAAAATAATACTCACTTCTGGATTTCTCAAATTTTCATTTTTATAAAGTATTTTCATTTTTAATTTTATCTCTCAATCCCATAAATCTTATTATTCATTACAAAAATACCATCTCTTGGATTCTGCAATTCCCAATTTGTTTCAAATGGCCTGCAGTCAGTTATCTCAAAGTTCATTGCATTTTCCCATATATCAATCTCATCTCTTGCTCCACTTTGTATCTTTCCTTTTCTTAATAAAAGTTGTATTCTATAAATTCCTGTTGTTAAATTGGTAGGTCCTATTTCTATTTTTATTTTTTTTACATCTGGTTCAAAATATTTATTATGTAGTTCAGCAGAAGCACCCGAAAATAACATAATTCCATGTTTATCATAAATTCTAAAGACAATATGATATTTTTCGTCTATTTCTCCTTCAGGTTCAACAACTAAAACTATTTTTTCATTATATTTAAAAGTAACTCTTGAATTTCCATTTTCATCAAAAATTTCTACTTTTTTAAAATAGAATTTTTTACCCTTTATTTCCTCCTTATCTCTTTCCCTTATACTTGAAATTCCATATTTTTGAGTGTATATTTCTTCATATTCAGTTGTTATTTTTTCACTATTTCCTATTTTTTTTATTTTTCCTTTTTCCAGCCATATAACTTTTTCACATAAACTTCTTATTGCTCCCATATTATGACTTACAAATAAAACTGTTCTTCCTTCTTTTGTTATATCACCCATTTTACCAAGACATTTTTTCTGGAAGGATATATCTCCAACTGCAAGAACTTCATCAACAAGTAAAATGTCTGTTTCAAGATGGGCTGCAACTGAAAATGCAAGACGAACATACATCCCTGAACTATAATATTTAACAGGTGTATCAAGAAATTTTTCCATTTCAGAAAAAGATATAATTTCATCAAATTTTCTACCAATTTCCTTTTTACTCATACCAAGCATTGCACCGTTTAAATAAATATTTTCCCTTCCAGTTAATTCAGGATGAAAACCAATCCCAACTTCAAGTAAACTCCCTACTCTTCCATATACTTCCGCATATCCTTCTGTTGGTTCAGTCACTCTTGATAAAATTTTAAGTAATGTTGTCTTTCCTGCTCCGTTAGATCCAATTATTCCAACAACTTCTCCTTTTTTTATTTCAAATGATACATTCTTTAAAGCCCATATATATTCGTCTTCTTTCTTTTTCTCTCCTTTAAAAAATTTAATTAATTCTTCCCTCAATGTTTTATACGGTAATCTTTCTCCTATCCTGTATTTTTTACTTAATCCTTCTACTTTTATTGCTATTTCCATTTTTATATTACATCTGCAAATGATTTTTCCATATTTTTAAAGAAGTAAATACCGCCTATAAAAAGAATCAGAATAATAAAGATAGAAAAATACATCATTTTTATTGAAGTTATTTCTTTTCCAAGAAGACACCATCTGAAACCTTCTATTACTCCAACCATTGGATTTAAACCATATAAAAACCTGTATCTTTCAGGAACTATTGAAGATGAGTAAGCAATTGGACTTAAAAAAAACCAGACCTGAATCAAAAAGTTCATAATGTATCTAACATCTCTGTAATAAACATTTAAAGCAGAAAGATATAGAGAAACAGAAAAAGCAGTTATCACCGCTATTAAAAGGAATAAAGGGAAATAGATTAAATTTATTGATGGATTGATTTTATAAAAAAGGAGAAATAGAATTAAGACGAAAAAAGAAATTATAAAATCAAGAAGATGACTTATAATGGAAGAAAGAGGTAATAAAATTTTTGGGAAATATATTTTTGTTATAACATTTTGATGTTTTACAATACTTTCTGTTGCAAAAAGTAAACTGTTTGAAAAATAACTCCATATGATTAAACCCGTATATGAAAAAACAGGATAAGGAATGTTATCAGAAGGTATTTTAGCAAGTTTTCCAAAAAATAATGTGAAGATAATCATCATAAATAGTGGTTGTAAAATAGCCCATCCAATTCCAAAAATTGTCTGTTTATATTTAACTTTTATATCTTTCCAGACAAGAAAAAAAAGCAGTTCTCTGAATTCAAATATATCTTTTAAATTCAGTTTTCCCCATTTTGAACTCGGTTTTATTATTATTTTTTCCATTTTGTTTAATTTATTTTAAACAAATTAAACAATTTTGTCAAGAAATTTTAATCTTTTATAATTTTAAACTTTTTTAAATATTTCAATCTTTCTGCCAGTTGGAAGGAGAGTTTTAATTTTTTTTCAAATGGAAGATTAACAAATTCTTTTCTACATTTTTCTTTAAATTTGAATATTTTTTCTCTGTATTTTTCTAAATCCATTCTGTTTTTTATAATCTTATTTTCCATAGTATTTTTCTATAAACTCATTAAATTTTTCATATAAATTATATCTTTTCAGAATATCAAAAAGAACTTTTTTATCTATCTTGGATTGCTCAATCAATTTTATAATTTTTTCTCTATCTTTTGGTCTAAAAACATCCAAAAATATTGCTATCAAGTATTCCGCCTTTAAAATTTTAATTTCTATATTCTTAAATTTAACTTTTACTGAATTTTCTATCGCTTCTTTTTCTAAATCTTTACTTGCTGGAATAAATTGAACAGGAATTTTATTTATTAAAATATATTCT
>DAORXQ010000082.1 GCA_035371905.1 bacterium
TATTCCATCTCTTACCCTCATTACACCAGAACCAATGTCAGCACCAACACAGTTAGCAGCATCATTTGCACCCATTGACCAGCCCATATATACTGAAAATAGAATTGAAAGTATAAAAATCATTTTAATCCCTTTAAATTTAATGTTAAAATATTCTATCACAAATGGGACTTTTTATAAATTTTTTCCTCGGTCTTTCTCTTTCAATGGATGCCTTTTCTGTTTCTGTTATTTCAGGAAGTTTAATTGAGAAAAAGAAATTTTTGAATAGTTTAAAAATTTCTTTATCTTTTGGTTTTGCTCAGTTTTTAATGCCAGTTTTAGGATGGTTTACAGGAATGAAATTTTTAAAGTTTATTTCAAGTTTTGACCATATAGTTGCCTTTTCCATTTTATTTTTAATCGGCCTTAAAATTATATATGAATCAAGAAAAATAGAAAGAAGATTTGATATATCAAAAATTTTAATTTTATTTATTTTAGCAATTGCAACCAGTATTGATGCTTTTGCAGTCGGTCTTACATTTTCACTTCTTAAAATTAAAGTTTTAACTCCTTCATTAATAATTGGATTTACAACTTTTTCTGTCTGTCTTTCTGGTTTTTTTCTTGGTAATAAAATAAAAAAATTCTTTGGGAATAAACTTGAATTGATTGCGGGAATAATTCTTATTTTAATAGGTTTCAAAGTACTTATTACAGGATAAAAAAAATAAACTTGACAGAATTAAAAATTTAATTTATAATTGTTCTAAAATTAAAATTATTACAAATTTAAAAACTTTAAAATGAAAAAAGAAAAAATTATTAAAATCTTAAAAGAAAAAGGAATTAAACCATCAATCCAAAGAATAGAAATATTGAATTATTTAATCCAACATAAAACACATCCAGCAGTTGATGAAATTTATTCTGCCTTATTTTCTAAAATTCCTACCCTTTCAGTTGCAACTGTTTACAATACTTTAAAACTTTTCTGTGAGAAAGGATTGATAAATGAAATTTTAATTGAAGAGGATGAAGTCAGATATGATTTTATAGAAAAACCACATTTTCATTTCAAATGTAAAATCTGCAAAAATATTTATGATATTTACAGAGATTGTCCAATAGTAAAATTAAAAGAAATAGATGGTCATAAAATCGTGGAACATCATATATATTTAATAGGGATTTGTAAAAACTGTGGGAAAAGGAGGGAAGATGGATAAATATGTTTGCAAGGTTTGTGGGTATGTTTACAACCCTGAAAAAGGAGACCCTGAAAATGGAATAAAACCAGGAACTCCTTTTGAAAAATTACCCGATGACTGGGTATGTCCGGTATGTGGTGCAGGTAAAGATATGTTTGAAAAGGAGGTTTAAATGATTATAAAAGAGATTAAAAAGGATATATGGGCTATAATTACAAATGATTGGGATAGACGACTTTTTGATGAGTTAATTCCTTTACCAGAGGGAACAAGTTATAATTCTTATTTTTTGAAGGATGAAAAAAATGTTTTGATTGATTCTTCAGACCCAAGGACTGAAAAGCAGTTATTTGATGCAATAGATGAATTAAAAATAGAGAAAATTGATTATATTGTTTCAAATCATTCAGAACAGGACCATTCAGGAATAATCCCAAAATTACTTGAAAAATTTAAAGGAGCAAAGGTTATTACGAGTGAAAAAGGGAAAAAATATCTTGTAAGTTTGTTGTTGATTCCAGAAGAGAGGGTGATTGATGTAAAAGAAGGTGAAAAACTGAATATTGGTGAAAAAACACTTGAATTTATTTATGCACCATGGGTTCACTGGCCCGAAACAATTTTAACATATGAAATAAAAAATAAAATTCTTTTTCCTTGTGATTTATTTGGTTCTCATCTTGCAACAAGTAAAATATGGACAAGTGAGAATGATTTTTTAAAAGGTGCAAAAAGATATTATGCAGAAATTATGATGCCATTCAGAAATCATATAAAAAACCATCTTGAAAAAATTAAAAATTATACAATTGATATAATTGCACCGAGTCATGGCCCAGTTTACGATAATCCTTCTGTTATACTTGATGCCTATGCTGATTGGATTTCAGATAATGTTAAAAATCAGGTTGTAATTATTTATGTTTCTATGCATGGAAGTATACAAAAAGCAATTGATTATTTTGTTAAAGTTCTAACAGAAAAAGATATTGAAGTTAAACCATTTAATATTACAGAAACAGATATTGGAGAACTTGCAATGGCTTTGGTTGATTGTGCAACAGTTGTAATTGGAACTCCAACAGTTTTTGCAAATCCTCATCCATCTATTATTTATGCTTCTTATTTGTTTAAAATTTTAAGACCAAAGACAAAATTTGTTTCTTTAATATGTTCTTTTTTATGGGGAACAAATGTGATAAAATATTATGAAGAAATTTTAAAAGGGGTAAATGTGGAATTAATAGAGCCAGTAGTTTTCGAAGGCCATCCGCAAAAAGATACATTTGAAAAAATTGAAAACCTTGCAGAAAAAATATATCAGAAACATAAAGAAATTAAAATAATTTAAAGGAGGTGCTTATGACTGTTTTTTTTAACATAAGTGAGATTTATCAGTTTGCAATAAAGATTGAAGAAAATGGAGAGAAGTTTTATAGGAGTATAGCAAAAAAGACAAATAATAAAGAAGTTAAAGAATTATTTATTTTTCTTGCAGATGAAGAGGTAAGGCATAAAAAGGTTTTTGAAGAGTTACTATCAAAAGTAGAAAAATATGAACCGCCTGAAATTTATCCAGGGGAATATTTTGCATATCTTAAAGCATATGCAGAAGAGTTGATTTTCCCAAAAGGTGTTGAGAAGGAATTAGAGAAAGAGGATATAATAGAGGCAATTGACTTTGGAATAAGAAGAGAACTTGATTCAATTATGTATTATCTTGAGGTTAAAAGTTTTATTCCTGAAACACAACACTCAGTACTTGATAAAATAATACAGCAGGAGAGAAGCCATTTTGTTAAATTATCAAATTTGAAAAAACAAATACTTGAAGGGAGGTGATAAGATGGATAAAAAACTTCTTGAAGAATTGAATTTACAGATTAAAAAAGAACTCTATTCTGCATATCTTTATCTTTCAATGGCTTCCTATTTTGATTATATAAATCTTGAAGGATTTGCAACATGGATGAAAGTACAGGCAAAAGAAGAGTTTGGACACGCAATGAGAATTTATGATTTTCTTAATGATAGAGGAGAAAAAGTAATTTTAGAAGGGATAGAAAAACCACCTTCTGATTTTTCTTCACCAAAAGATGTATTTGAAAAAACATTAAAGCATGAAAAAGAGGTGACAAAAAGCATTGAAAACTTATATAAACTTGCAAAAGAGAAAAATGATTATTCTACAGAAATTATGCTTCAATGGTTTATAACTGAACAGGTAGAGGAAGAAAAACAGGCAAATATAATACTTGAAAAATTGAAAAAGATAGAAGACAAACCACATTTAATACTTATGCTTGATAAAGAACTTTCAAAAAGAGGAGAGGAAAAATGAAAGAAACAATGGAAAGATTTAAAAAAGCAATAGGAGAAGTTTCAATAAAAAAACAAGAGGAAATGAAAAAATTTGGAGAATTTGTAAGTACTGTATTGAAAGATGGTATTCTTGATTTAAAAACAAAAGAATTGATATGTGTTGGGATTGCAGTTGCTGTTAGATGTGCTTATTGTATAGGTATTCATGTTGAAAAGGCATTTAAAGCAGGAGCAACAGAAGATGAAATTCTTGAGGCAGGAATGGTTGCTGTTTTGATGGGTGGAGGTCCTGCCTATACATATTTAACAGATTTAGTTGAAGCAATAAAAATGATAAAAGGAAAAATTTAAAAAAGAGGGAGAGGTATGAAAAAAACGATTGAAAACTTGGCAAAAGCTTTTGTTGGAGAATGTCAGGCGAGAAATAGATACACTTTCTATTCAAAAATAGCCAGAAAAGAGGGATACGAGCAGATAGGTGAAATTTTTCTTATTACAGCGGATAATGAAAGAGAACACGCAACATGGTTATTCAGATTGATTAATGAATTAAAACAAAAAAGCAATGAAGCCCTTGATGTGATTAAAGTTGAAGCAGAGGTTCCAACAACTCTGGGAACAACTATTGAAAATTTAAAATCGGCTATTTCAGGTGAAAATTATGAATATACAAAGATGTATCCTGAGTTTGCTGATATTGCAGAAAAGGAAGGATTTCCAGAAATTGCTGAAAGATTAAGAGCAATTGCTGTGGCAGAAAAACATCATGAAGAAAGATTTAAAAAGATTTTAAAAGAAGTTGAAGCAGGGACAGTATTTAAAAAAGAAAAAGAAGTATGGTGGGTATGCAGGGAATGTGGATATGTTCATTTTGGGAACACACCACCTGAAAAATGTCCTTCCTGCAGTCATGATAGAAGTTTTTATCAATTAAAATGTGAAGAGTATTAAAAATAAAAAGGAGGAAGATATGGAAAAAATTAATAGAATGCCTCTTTTGGGTGATGAATTTCCAAAAATGAAAGTCGTAACAACGCATGGAATTATTGATTTACCTGATTATTTCAAAGGAAAGTGGTTTATTTTATTTAGTCATCCAGGAGATTTTACTCCTGTTTGTACTACGGAATTTGTTGCTTTTCAGAACAAATATAATAAATTTAGAGAATTAAATTGTGAACTTATCGGTTTAAGTGTTGACCAGGTTTTTGCACATATTAAATGGGAAGAATGGATAAAAGAAAAGTTTGGAATAGAAATAGAGTTTCCAATTATAGCAGATACAGGAGAAGTTGCCGAAATCCTTGGTTTAATTCATCCTGGAAAAGGAACAAATACAGTAAGAGCAGTTTTTATTGTTGATTCAGAAAGTAAAGTCAGATTAATTTTATATTATCCTCAGGAAGTAGGAAGAAATATAGATGAAATTTTGAGGGTTTTAAATGCATTACAGACAACAGATAAATATAAAGTTGCAACTCCTGCTGACTGGCCAAATAATGAAATTATTGGCTCAAATGTTATAATTCCTCCTGCAAGGGATGTAAAAACCGCAAAAGAGAGATTGGAAAAAAGTGAAAAGGGCGAATTTAAATGTTATGACTGGTGGTTTTGTTATAAAAAATTGAAATAAAAAGGAGGGAGATATGTGCAAAAGTTGTGGCTGTGGAATAAAAAGAGAAAAAAAGAAATATGTATGTAAAAAGTGTGGGAAAGAGTCAGAAAAACAGGAAATATGCTGTGGTGAAAAGATGGTAGAAAAGGAATGAAAGTAATAGGGATATGTGGTAGTCCGAGGAAAAATGGAAATTCAGAAATATTACTTGATGAATTTTTGAGTTATTTTAAAGAAAAAGCAGAAGTTAGAAAAATATATCTGAATTTATTAAAATTTGTCCCATGTCAGGAATGTGAAAATATAAGAAAAGATGGTAGATGTAAGATAAATGATGATATGCAGAATGTTTATGATGAGATAGAAAATTCAGATATAGTTGTTGTTACTTCCCCTATCTTTTTTGGTTCTATTTCTGCTCAAACAAAGATGATGATAGATAGGTTTCAATGTCAATGGCTTGGTATAAATTTTTTTAAGTCATTTAAACCAAAAAGGAAAAAAGGAATTTTTATTTGTGTTGAGGCAAGTAATAGAGATGATTTTATTGATAATGCAAGAAGTATAATTAAAAATTTTTTTGCAACGATTGGTGCAAGTTATTATGGAGAAATAATATGTAAAGGGGTTGATGAAAAAGGTAAAGTGAAAGAGAAAAAAGAATGTTTTGAGAAAATAAAAGAAATTTATACGGGTTTAAAAGAAAAAAATAATGGTTAAGAAAGTTATTGTATATTCTACAAAGACACGTCTTTATTGGGAATGGATAAAAGTTCTATGTATAGGTTATTGATAGAGAAATTATTTTTTACAAATGTATTTGCAAAACAGATAATTGTTGCTTGTGGAGAAGGTGCAAAATCAAATATTTCTGCCTTTGAATATCTTAAATACTTATGAAAAAGACGATAGCAATTATTGAAGATGAAAAAGATATACTTCAACTTCTAAAACATAACCTTGAGAAAATAGGTTTTAATATTAAAGGTTTTGAAAATGGAAATGATTTTCTGAATTATTTGAAATTAGATAGACCAGATTTGATTATACTTGATTTAATGCTACCTGATATGGATGGACTTGAAATATGTAAATATTTAAAAAGAGAAAGAAAATATTTAGATATTCCATTGATAATTTTAACTGCAAAGGGAGAAGAAACGGATAAAGTTTTGGGTCTTGAACTTGGAGCAGATGATTATATTTCAAAGCCCTTTTCAATTAAAGAATTAATAGCAAGGGTTAAAGCAGTTTTAAGGAGATACCAAACAAAATCAGATATTATTGACATAGGAGGAATTGTAAGAGTTGATTTAAATAAATATGAGGTTTATGTTAAAGGAGAAAAAATAAATCTTACAACAACAGAATTTAACATTTTAAAAATTCTACTTAGTAAAAAAGGCTGGGTGTTTAGCAGAGAAAAAATCCTTGAAGAACTATGGCAGGGTGAAAAGGCAGTCATTGATAGAACAGTTGATGTTCATATAAAAAAATTAAGAGAAAAATTAAAAGAAGGGGGTAGGTTTATTGTGAATGTTAGGGGGATTGGTTATAAAATTGAAGAATGAAAAAATATCTTATTAAAAAATTTGTTAGGACTTCTATTTTGGTTTCTGGATCAGTTTTTATCCTATTTTATATAATTTTTATTCAAACCCTTCATAAAATAGTTTTTCTTAATGTTGAAGAAAATCTTAAAGAATTTGCCTTTAAAATTTATAATGATTTAGAAAAAAATTCAGAGAATAAGAAATTTATTGAAGATTTAAAGAAAATTGATAAATATACAGGAATTAGGATTACTTTGATAGATAAAGATGGAACTGTAATAATTGATACAAGGGAAAATCCAAAATTTATGGAAAATCACAAAGATAGACCTGAAATAATATCTGCAATAGAAAAGGGAGAAGGAAAATCTATAAGATTAAGTCCTACTTTAAATGAGTATATGTTTTATTATGCAGTTTTTGTAAAAGAGAAAGAAGTTGTTTTGAGAGTAAGTAAAAATTTAACAGATATTCAAAAAATTTTTTATGAATTTAAAAAACAATTCGGTTTAATTTTTCTAATAACATACTTGATTTTTATTTCCATTTTTACTTTTATGATACCATTTTTCTTAAAAGAATTTTCATTGATTGATGAGTTTATTGAAAAGATTGGTAAAGGGAAATATGGAGAAAAATTATTGGGTTTTAAACAGAAGGAACTAAAAAATATTGCTGAAAAATTGAATTTAATAAGTGAAAAATTACTGCTTACTTCAGAATTAGAGAAAAAGAATGTAGAGATGTTTGAAGTTATAAAATTTCTGGAAGAGCCAGTTGCTTTTTTTAATGAAGAAGGAAAACTTTTAAATTTCAATGTTAATTTTAAAAAATTTTTGAAATCTCCTTTTCAAAATAGGTATTTCTGGGAGGTTATAGAAAATTTTGAAATAAATGAAATTATTGAAAAGACAATGAATTACAAAAAAGGACAGGAAAAAGAGGCAGAGATAGATAATAGATGGTATCTTTTAAAAACAATCTATT
>DAORXQ010000083.1 GCA_035371905.1 bacterium
GGAGAGCGTCCGCTTCGCATGCGGAAGGTTGCCGGTTCAAGTCCGGTCTGCTCCAATATTAAAATGAGAATACTTTTAACAAATGATGATGGTATATTTTCGGATGGATTGAAAATACTTTATAAGTATTTAAAGGAAATTGCAGAAATTTTTATTGTTGTTCCTGAAACAGAAAAAAGTGCAACAAGTCATTCTATTAATTTACTTAATCCTGTAAGGGTAAAGGAAGTTAAAATAAATAATTTTTTATGTTTTGTTGTAAGTGGAACTCCTGTTGACTGTGTAAAAATAGGTGTAAGGAAATTAATAAAAGAAAAAATTGATATGGTAATTTCAGGAATAAATCCAGGACCAAATCTTGGAATGGATATATTATATTCAGGGACTGTTTCTGCTGCCTGTGAAGGAGCAATCCTTGGAATTCCTTCAATTGCTGTTTCAATAGCAGATTATAAAAATTTTAAATTTGATGAGTGTTCAAAAGTTGTTTTAAAGTTAATGGATAAAATAAAAAATCTAAAATTCCCGAAAGATACAATTTTGAATATAAATATACCCAACAGGAAAATAAATGAAATTAAAGGAATAAAAATAGCTTATCAAAGTAAGAGCAGGTTTAATGAAGAATATGAAAAAAGGATTGACCCACGAGGCAATATTTACTTCTGGCTAAAAGGTAATTTTAAAGAAGTAAAAGGGGAAAAATACAGTGATGTTGATGCAGTAAAAAATGGATATGTTTCTATCACTCCAATACAACTTAATCTCACAAATTTTAATTTTTTAAAAATTTTAAAAGCAGGAAAATTTGAAAAATTTAAATTTAAGTAGTAAAATAATACTTTTATAACGGAGGTCTGAAATGTCAATAACATATAGACCACATAAATTGAGAAGAAAAAGGAAAATTGGATTTCTTGCAAGGATGTCAACGAAAAGTGGAAGGAAGATTATCAACAATAGAAGAAGAAAAGGGAGAAAGCGACTTGCTGGATGATTAAAAAGAGAATAAGGGAGATACTTAAAAAAGGAAAGAAAATAGAAACAGAGTATTTTAAATTATATCTTAACAAAAGAAATGATTTGAAAATTGGTTTCTTGATAAGTTCAAAAATAGGCAAGGTTGTGAAAAGGAATAAGGCAAAAAGAATAATAAGAGAAATAGTAAGAAATAACTTCAAAAAAGGTGATTTTATATTAGTTTTGAAAAAAGAAATTATTGAAAAAAGAAAAATTGAAGAAGTTTTTGAGAAAATAAAAAATGAGATTTATAATTCAATTAATTAGGTTTTATCAAATCCTGTTTTCACCTGTTTTTGGAAGGGTTTGTAGATTTTATCCAAGTTGTTCTGAATTTATGATACAGGCAATAGAAAAAAAAGGTTTTAAAGGTATTTTATTAGGTATAAGAAGGATACTGAGATGTCATCCATTTAATAAAGGTGGATATGACCCGGTGGAAAAATGGATAAAATAAATGAAGAAATAAGATTGTTAATTGCATTTACACTTTCAATATTAATTATATTTATTTTCAGCAGATTTCAAACAACAAAAAATTCTCCCTCACAATACAAAAAAATTCAACAGGAGCAACAGATATTAACTCCTGAAACAAAAACAGAAATTATACAGATACCTGAAGGTGAAACAATTGAATTTGAAAATAAAGATTATTACTTAACACTTGATAAAAAAGGTGGATATATAAAAGAAATTGGTCTTAAGAAATTTTTGAGAAAAAACGAAAAATTTTTTCCCCTGAGTGATGGAAATTTATTTTTTTATACTCCTGGAGTTCATTCAGAATTTGAATACAATTTAAAAATTTCTAATCTTAATAATGAAGTTTTTTTAACGAAAGAAACTCCTGATTTTTATTACCAGAAAAAATTTAGAGTACCTGAAAATAATTATATTTTCCAGTACGAAGAAATTCTCAAAAACAAAACAGATAAAGATACAGAACTTAAGGATTATAGAATTGAAATCTTAAAAATTAACTTACAAAACATAAAAGCACAAAGAAGTTATATTCCACCAAAAATAATTGTTGGAATGAATAAATTTTCAGTTTTTATTGACCCATATAAAATTAAAGAAAAAAAGATTTATAAAAATTGTAACTGGGTTGGATATTCTTCAAGATATTCTCTTGTTTTCATTTATATTCCAGAAAAATCCAATATAACAATTGAACCTGATTCAAATTTTATAAATTTAGTCCTTTTATATGAAAATTTGAATTTTCACAAAGGAGAAGAAAAAACATACCAGTTTAAATTTTATGCAGGACCATCTGATTACTTTATTGCAAGAAATTACATAAAAGAGGATGTTTTTGGAAAAGGTTTTTTTACAGTAATTGGAAGGTTTTTGTTTTTTATTTTAAATGGTATTCATAAAGTTATTCCAAATTGGGGATTAGCAATAATCATTTTAACTTTTATAATAAAGATTTTATTTTTCCCATTGACAAGGAAAAGTTTATATTCAATGAAACAACTCCAAAAATTAAGACCGTATTTACAGGATATACAAAAAAAATATAAGGACAATCCCTATCAATTACAGAAAGAACTTATGAATATTTATAAAGAATACAATATAAATCCATTTGCAGGCTGTCTTCCAACTATAATTCAAATCCCTATATTTATAGGTTTTTTTCTTGCTTTAAGAAATTCTATATTTTTAAGAGGAGCACCTTTCATATTATGGATAAAAGACCTCTCTATGCCTGATACTGTTTTTAAGATAAATGGTTTTCCAGTGAATATCTTACCAATTTTAATGACAATAACTTCTTATTTCCAGCAAAAACTAACTCCCCAAACAGAACCAAGTCAGAAATCATTAACAATACTTATGCCATTGATGTTTCTTTTCATCCTTTATAATTTCCCATCAGGTCTTTTACTCTACTGGGTTACAATGAATATAGCAAGTTTAATTGAACAATACTTTGTTTCCACAAATTCTTTCAGAATAAAACTTAAAAAATAATTAATCAGAAAATTCAAATTCTGTCTCTGCAGTCCATTTTGCTCCCCAACCAGGTTCAAAGTCAAGTATATTGACAGAACAAATTGATTTATTTTTTGAAAATTCTATAACATTTCCCATTCCTTTATCCTGAATTTCAAAACTCAATTTTATTCTTTTGTTTTTGTCAAATTTAATATCCTTCAATTCTTCCCATGGAATTGCAAATTCATATATGTATCCATTTTCATCGCTTTTTACAATAACTTTTGATTTTTCAATTTTACATTTTTCTGATAAAAATTTATAGTCAATTGGAAGTGGATGCAGATAATAAAATTCAGGTGTTCTTACTCTCATTATTTCTGCATTACCATCATTTGTTGGATAAATTAAATACTGATATAAAGCAGAAAGATAATGTCCAAATCTATATAATGGAGAACCTGGTGAAAAAACTTCATATTCTTTAATCCAGTTTTTTCTTTCAATGTTTCCAAGTGAGATTTTTATCATATCACCACTTGCTGCAGGAATTGGTCCAATTTCTGCATAAACATAATCACCCGGAGGATTTTGAAACTTATGTAGATTTTTGCCTGAAAGTAAAGAAGGAAGTATATCCTTTGTTTTATCTTTTACTCTTGCCATTCCATATAAAAATTCATCATCATAAGCAAAAGAAACTTCTGCTGCAAAATCAGGCATCTCATTAACAAAATTTTCCCATGGATACCATGCCTTCAATGTTAAGTCCTCTCCTTTTTCCCCTTTAATTAAAATTATAGGTATTGCTCCAATTGATTTCCATTCATCTATGTCTCCATCAACTTGAATTTTACCCTTTTTAACTACACAAATTACAAGGTCTTCATTTAATCTTGCTTCACCTATATCTGTTTTGACAATTATCTCTGATGGAAATCTATTTATGTCTTTTTCATATTTTTTAATCCTTATTTTCAAAATCTTTTTTTCAAGTGGTTCAAGTGTAAAATTAAATCTGTCTTCTTCATATTCAATACCAGAACTTTTTATAAACAATATTCCTTTTACTTTTTTCCTATGAACATTCTTTAAATCCACATTCAGTTCATTATCCTTACCTATTTGATGAACAACAATTTCACATGGTCTTAACTTATCATATTCAGCACTACTTAAAATATTTTTGAAATTATAAAATTCTGTCTTTGTTACAAGATATTTTGGATTTTTGTCAACAGGAATTAAAATTTTGCCTTTTCTCTTTTCAATTTTCAATTCATTACCATAAATATCATATACCTTCAAATCAGAAATTTCTTTTATAATCATAATTGGTTTTTCTTCAGAAAATTGTCCCCAGAATACTGCATCTTTCCACTGATAAACACCACATAATGAAGTTGTTGCAACAGCAACATTTTCATTCTTTCCATTAAAAAGTAAAACAAAAGGGGGCCTTTCAGGATGTGCAAATCCCTTAAATTCTTTATTATTCAAAAATCTCGCAAAAGCACTTGACCAGGCAACAGATGTGTTTGGGAAACCATTTTTATCAAAAATCAAATTTGTTACATAAAGAGAAACTTTTTTCCAGCCAAGAGCAATTTCAGCAAGAAGATTTCTAACTGTTGCACTGTCTCCCATCCATGTCATCCATGTTTCTGTATCCCAGACCTCTTTTCCATAATAATTTGAAAGTGCAGGCGAATAACATGCCTGAACAGGTAATTCATAATGGGTTGATAAAACATCTACATCTTTATCCATTCCTGCTGCAAATATCTTCCAGTTTGTATTATGAGAAGAATCAGCACCTACCATTTTTATATCAGAAGAAATCATATCCCTTGCTTCTTTAACTTTTTTAAATAAATTTCTATAATGTTCTCCTGTTGACTTCCATCCACTTATTCCACCGCCTTCCCATGGTTCATTCCACATATTAAATGCTTTATTTACATCTTTATATCTCTTTCCATATTCATACCATGCATTTTTCCAATCATCATAAAATTCTCTTCCAGGAGACCAATCAAGTTTTATCTTGAAATTTTTATAAGGTATATCAAAAAAATCACCTTTTGGTTTTGCCCATTCAGGTGCGCCTTCAGTTAATGTCATAACATAGATTTTGTTTTTTCTACATTCTTCCATAAATTTATCCATATACCATTTAAATTCTCCCTTTTTAGGTTCAAATCCATTCCAACCAACTTCATATCTAACCCAGTCAACACCTATTTTCTTAAGTCCTTTTAAAAACTCCTCTTTTCCACAGGATGCCATTAATAAACCATCGTAATTAAAGTTCTCTGTATCCCTTTCGTAAACAATTGAATAATTCATAATATGTAGGGGTAAAACTCTGTCATTCTCTTTTAAAACAAAAAATAAAGAAAATGTTCCATATTTACTTGAAGGCAATTTTAAAGAAAACTCTTTTTTCTCATTCTTTTTAATTTCTGTCTTCCCACTGCTTCTATAAACCATATCCTTTGCTATAAACCTATTTCCAGGAGACCAAATACCCTCTCCTTTATCATCAGAAAGTATGGAAAAATAAGAAATAATCTCATATTCAATTTTTCTATCCCTATCGGATACTAAATTAAAAGAAATATTGACTTCTTCACTTTTGAAAAAGATGAAATTTGTACCTGTCGATTTTACTTCTTTTTTAATTTCTCCTTCAATTCCTTCAATCAACTTTAAAGTAGATAATTTTGAATTTTCGGGTGAAGCAAATATTATTTCATTTTCTCCTTTTTTCAAATTAAGTGGAACAGTGTAAAGAAAAATAAATGATTTTCTCTTCTTTTCAACTGGTATTATAGTTGGTATATATCCCTCATTCCATTCCTGTTTATGTAAAATTTCTTTTCCATTTATTTTAAGTAAATATCTAATACCTTCATTCTGAATATTATCAGGAAATGCTCCTTCAAACTTCAAAAAATATATACCATCCTTTTCAAGATTAAGTTTATACCTTAAATTCCCTTCTTCCAACTTTTCAAATTTTTTAAAATCAAACAATATATCGGAGAATATAAACTTAAAGGGAAAAAATAAAAAAATAAATAACTTTTTCATTTATCTCCTCCTTGTTCTGATTTAAAATAAACTGGTTGAATTAAACTCTTTTTTAAATCACTCCTGCTATAATAAAAATTAAGCAATGCTCCACCAGCCCCTTGGAAATATTCAATTAAAATCTTATGCCAACCCTTTTTTAATTCAATCTCTCCTATATCTTCTTTTACTGCATGATGTGTCCAGTTATTTATAATTTGTTTATCATCTACGGAAATCCTTATTCCATCATCTGAAACTGTGTAAAAAGTATATTTATCATCCTTATCAATGTAAATAAATCCAGTATATCTTACTGCAACCATTTCTGTTTGCCCTACTTTTTCCTTCAATAATTTCTCATCAATATAGACAAATGGAGTAATTTCTGTTTTTTTAAGATTTGTAAATTCACCTGGCTTACTTGAAGTATAATACTCAACTTTTAAACCCAAAGGCAAACTTTTTGGGTCTTTTTCTGTCTCAAAAAAATAATTTTTCTCCCATACATAAGAAGGTGATATTATTTTTACTCCATTTTTATCCTCTGCTTCAACCTTAAATTCATATTTTAAACCAGGAAAAAGATTATCAAGTTTTACATTTGTTAAATTAGAGTATGTCTTTGAAGTCCATACATTTTCAAATTGGGATGAGATTGATGGATAAAAATTAATTGAAATCTTTGAAGGTATATTTGTTTTTACTTGAATAGTCGCTGTTTTTGTCCCAGTATCAAGAATTTTAATTTCTTTAATTGAAACAGGGACTTTTTTTTCTTCAATTATTATCAATCTTGGATATTCAACTGCCTCTATTTCAAGTTTCACATTGTCTTTTCCTTTATCTAAAAGTTTAAATGGAATTTCTTTATTTTCAATTGGGTCATAATATGTAATTTTTGCATTTTCACCATAAATATTTTTTATTATTAATCTGAAATTCATAGAAGGAAGTGGATTTGTAATATCATAACTCATAACATAGACAGCAAATACAAACTTATTTTTATTAATCTGAAATGGTAAAAATGTAAACATATCTCTGTAATAGAGTTCAGGTGGATTTGGGATATTTTCTTTCTTTTCTCCAACATATTTCACATTTTCAAATACCTTATATTGTTTCCCAAGAGAAACCACTTCTATATCAATTTGCCTCACTTCTTTCAAGTCCTCTGAGTCCTTAAATTTATCAAAAACATTTTTTAATGCTTTCATCGCTGGTGAATAAAGTTGGTCTTCTGGATATTTTGAGTATTCCTTTGGATTTATATTTGATAACAAAATCCCCATTCCTCTATTATCTTTATCATATGTGCAGAAAATATAAACCTTTGAAATTCCTTTATTTAACCAAAAAAGTAATGCTCTTATAATTGTCTTTGCCTTATATTTTAATGCTTCTTCTTCATCTGAAATACCTGCCTCATAACCGTTAAATCCGTGTTCTGTTAAATAATGGTAAAATCTTTCAACTCCTTCAGGCCTTGCTTTTCTATTAAGTGGAAATAAATGGTGAGTTAATCTTTCTGTCTGGACTCCAAGATGAGCCCAACCCTCTGGCATACACCAAGTTAAGTTATCAGGAATATATCCTTCAATATAC
>DAORXQ010000084.1 GCA_035371905.1 bacterium
GAATTTGATTATTGTTGTGTACATGCTTCTTTTGCTTTAAAAGAAGAAGGTTATGAAAGCATAATGATAAACTGCAATCCTGAAACAGTAAGTACTGATTATGATACTTCAACAAGATTGTATTTTGAACCACTCACACTTGAAGATGTTTTGAGTGTAATTAGAAAAGAAAATCCTGAAGGAGTTATAGTTCAGTTTGGCGGACAGACACCTATAAATCTTGCAATACCACTGATGAAAAATAAAGTAAAAATCCTTGGGACATCTCCGGAGGCAATAGACATAGCGGAAGACAGAAAGAAATTCAGCAAATTAATAAAAAAACTTAAGTTAAATCAACCGCCGAATGGAACAGCTTTTACTTATGAAGAAGCAAAAAAAATAGCAGAGAAACTTGGATATCCAGTACTTGTAAGACCATCATATGTTCTTGGAGGAAGGGCTATGGAGATTGTATATGATGAGACAACTTTAAAAGAATATATTGAAAAAGCGACCGAAGTTTCACCTGAACATCCCATTTTAATAGACAAATTTCTTGAAGATGCGATAGAAGTTGATGTAGATGCAATATGTGATGGAAAGGTATGTGTTATAGGTGGAATAATGGAACATATTGAAGAAGCAGGAATTCATTCAGGAGATAGTGCAATGGTTTTGCCACCTTATAGTTTGAAGAAAGAGATAATAGAAGAAATAAAGGAGTCAACAAAGAAAATAGCACTTTCTCTGAACATAGTTGGATTAATAAATATTCAATATGCAGTAAAGAATGACATTGTTTATATTCTTGAAGTAAATCCCCGTGCTTCAAGAACTGTCCCATTTGTAAGTAAAACTATAGGTATACCTCTTGCGAAACTTGCAACAAAGATTATGATAGGAAAGACATTAAAAGAACTTGGATTTAAGAAAGAGGTAGATATAAATTATTATGCAGTAAAAGAGTCGGTATTTCCATTTAACAGATTTGGTAATGTAGATGCAGTATTAGGACCTGAGATGAAATCAACAGGAGAAGTAATGGGTATAGATAAAACATTTGAACTTGCCTATGCAAAAAGTCAGATAGCAGCAGGACAGAAATTACCTTTATCAGGAAAAGTATTTATAAGTGTAAAAGATAAGGATAAACCACATATAATTTCAATAGCAAAAGAACTTAAAGATCTTGGTTTTGAGATACTAGCAAGTTTAGGTACAGGAAAAGTGCTTGAAGAAAATGGGATTTCAGTAAAAATAATACCAAAGATTTATGAAGGTAGACCCAATATACTTGACTATGTTATAAATAATGAAATTTCTCTAATAATAAATACTCCATCCGGTAAAAAACCCAAGAAGGACATTGTTTCAATAAGGACAATTGCAGTTCAGAGGAACATACCTCTTGTAACAACAATTCCAGGAGCAAAAGCAACTGTATATGCTATCAAAAAATTGAAAGAAAGTGAATTAAATGTAATGGATGTCAAAAGTTATTACAAATTTAAAAAAGAAATTTAAAATGGTTGGAATAATTGATTTTGGTTCTCAATATACTCAATTGATAGCAAGAAGGATAAGAGAGTTAAATATTTACTGTGAAATTTTACATTATTCTATAAAATATGAAGAAATAAAAAATAAAAATATTAAGGTCTTAATTCTTTCCGGAGGTCCTGGGCATATATCTGAAGATAATATAAACTTTGATGAAAGAATTTTAAAAAGTAATGAATTCTTTATTCTTGGCATATGTTATGGTATGCAAATTATTGCAGAATTATTTGGTGGTGAAGTTTCTCATGGAAATATAAGAGAATATGGAAAAACAATTTTTTATCCAGAAACAAATGAGGAAATTTTTGGTGGATTGAAAAAAGAAACAACTGTCTGGATGAGCCACTGGGATTATGTTAGTAAATTGCCAAAAAACTTTAAAATAATTGGTAAAACTGAAAATATAAAGGTAGGTGCTTTCAGAGATGAAAATAAAAGAATTTATGGATTACAGTTTCACCCAGAAGTTATTCATACAAGAGAAGGTAAGAAGATTTTAAAAAATTTTCTTTTTAAAATATGTAAGTTAAAAAAGAACTGGACAGAAAAATCAATAATTGATAAAGTTAAGGAAGAAATAAAAGAAAAAGTTGGAAATAAAAAAGTTATATGTGCTTTAAGCGGAGGAGTTGATTCTTCTGTTTTATCTATAATTTTACATGATGTATGTGGTGAAAATTCTTTAAGTATATTTGTTAATAATGGACTTTTGAGGAAAAATGAGCCAGAAGAAATAATTAAATTTTTCAATGGTAGAGTAAATTTTAGTTATGTTGATGCTTCAAATTTATTTCTTGAAAGATTGAAAAATATTGAAAACCCTGAAGAAAAAAGGAAGATAATAGGCAATACATTTATTGAGATTTTTGAAAAAGAAGGTGAAAGATTTGGTGCTGAATTTCTTGCTCAGGGGACATTATATCCAGATGTAATTGAAAGTTGTTCTCCTTTTAAAGGCCCCTCTGCAAGAATAAAAACGCATCATAATGTTGGAGGACTTCCTGAAAAAATGAAATTTAAACTTGTTGAACCATTTAGATTTTTATTTAAGGATGAGGTTAGAAAGATTGCTAAAAAATTAAATTTACCAGATTTTATAATTAAAAGACATCCATTTCCTGGGCCTGGACTTGCAGTAAGAATAATTGGGAATATTACGAAAGAACGACTTGAAATATTAAAAAATGCAGATGTTATAGTTAAAGAGGAAATAAAAAGAGCAAATCTTTACGATAAAATATGGCAGGCATTTGCAGTTTTGTTGCCTATTAAAACTGTTGGAGTTATGGGAGATAAAAGGACTTATGAATATGTTATTGGAATAAGGGTTGTGAAAAGTAAAGATGGAATGACTGCTGATTGGGTAAAAATTCCTTATAAAATCCTTGAAAAAATATCAAATAGAATTGTAAATGAGATTAAAGGAGTAAATAGAGTTGTATATGATATAACCTCAAAACCACCTGCAACAATTGAATGGGAATAAAAACTAACTTTTAAACACACCAGATGCCTTAATAAATGCAGTAAAAAGAGGATGTGGCTTAAATGGTTTTGATTTAAATTCTGGATGGAACTGAGTTGCTACAAAAAAAGGATGATTTTTTAATTCAATAATTTCAACAAGGTCTTTTTCAGGATAAATACCAGCAATCACAATTCCATTTTTTTCAAAAATCTCTCTGTATTTATTATTAAATTCATATCTATGTCTGTGCCTTTCATAAATTTTTTCTTTACCATATGCCCTATAAGAAATTGTTCCCTTTTTTAAAATGCAAGGATATGCTCCCAATCTCATAGTTCCACCTTTCATCTTTTTTCTTCTTTGTTCAGGAAGTAAATATATAACCGGGTTTTTTGTTTTTGGATTAAATTCTGTACTTGAAGCATCCTTAAGGCCACAAACACTCCTTGCAAATTCAATTGAAGCACATTGAAGTCCAAGACATATTCCTAAAAATGGTATTTTATTTTCTCTTGCATATTTTATCCCTTCAATTATTCCTTCTATCCCTCTTATACCAAAACCCCCTGGCACAATTATTCCAGATACATCTTTTAAATATTTTTCTGCTCCATCTTTCTCTATTAATTCAGAATCTACCTTTTCAAACTTAACTTTACATTTATTTGCAATTCCACCATGAATAAGTGCTTCATAAATTGATTTATATGAATCTTGCAATTTAATATATTTTCCGACAACACCAATTTTAATTTCTCTTTCCGGATTTCTTAAAATATAAACTATATCTTTCCATTTATTTAAATCATTTTTAAATTTTCTTTTGAGATTTAAATACTTCAAAATAATCAAGTCAAGTTTTTGCTTTGAAAATATCAAAGGTATTTCGTAAATCAAATCAGTATCTATTGCCTCAATAACTGCTTCTTTTTTTACATTACAGAAAAGAGCAATTTTTTCTTTTATTTCTTCTGTTAATGGTTTTTCGGTTCTGCATAATAATATTTTTGGTTGAATACCTATTTCTCTCAATCTTCCCACGCTATGCTGTGTTGGTTTTGTTTTAATTTCATCAGCAACTTTAATATATGGAACAAGTGTTAAATGAATATGTAATGTATCTTCTTCAGGTAAAGTTACCTGTATCTGTCTGATTGCCTCAAGAAATGGTAAACTCTCAATATCTCCAACTGTTCCGCCTATTTCTGTTATTATAATATCACCGTCTTTTTTAAGAGCAAAAATCCTTTCTTTTATTTCATTTGTAATATGAGGAACAACCTGAACTGTTTTACCAAGATATTCACCTTTTCTTTCTTTTTGAATTACAGAAAAATAAATCTGGCCGCTTGTTACATTATTTTTATGAGTCATCTTTGCATTTGTAAATCTTTCATAATGGCCAAGGTCAAGGTCTGTTTCTGTACCATCTTCAGTTACATATACCTCTCCATGCTGAAATGGACTCATTGTTCCGGGGTCAACATTTATATATGGGTCAAATTTCAAAAAAGTAACCTTATATCCATGTGATTCAAGTAAGGTCCCTATTGAAGCAGAAGCAATACCCTTTCCTAGAGAAGATACAACTCCACCGGTAATAAAAATAAATTTCTTCATTTTTTTATATTATCTTATTTTTTCATTACTTTCAAAACTTTTTAATATTTTATCATAAAAAATCAATTCCATTCAGTAATTAAAAATAGGACTGGGTTAAGAGATTGTATTTAGGGTTAAGGTAGAAATTTTTGAAATAAGAATTTAAGATATCAGGTATTTCATCAAGATTAATAACAGGAAATAAACAAATCTCATCTGGTAATTTATAATCTTTACAAAGTTTCTCATAAGGTGTCATTTCTACTGTAAAATGAATCTTTTTTCTTTCTGCTATTATTATCCTTTCTAATTATGGTGGTGTTTTGTTCGGTGAATTCTCTGGCCTTCTTGATAAGTCCTTTAATCCTTCCTTCTCTTTATATCTCCTTAACTAATTTTTTCGCCTGTCTTTTATCCTTTGGAACAATTACCTCTAAATCTCTCCTTCTCCATATATCTCTTTTCCATTTCTTGTCTACCTGGATACTATGTCTTAACCCAAAAGAGAGAAAAATTTGACTTTAAAATTTTTTAATATAAAATTTAGCATGGAGGATGTGCTCCCACCAGACAAAGAAGTCCTTTCCAGTGTTGGGAAAATAATAAAAAGGAGGTTTTTATGGATAATCTTTTTATAGGTTTATGTCAATTAAATTTTATTGTTGGAGATATAAATGGTAATACTGAAAAAATAATAAGAACAATTGAAAAGGCAAAAGAATTAAAATGTAATTTTCTTTGTTTTCCAGAACTTTCAATTACAGGATATCCACCAGAGGACTTACTTTTGAAAAATAAATTTATCCAAGATAACTTAAAAGCAGTTGAAAGAATAAAAAATAAAGTAGAGGATATGGTTGTAATAGTTGGTTTTGTAAATAGAGAAGATTCAAAGATTTACAACTCTGCTGCGATAATTTATAAAAGAAAAATAATTGGGATTTACAATAAAAAAATTCTTCCAAATTATGATGTTTTTGATGAAAAGAGATATTTTGATGAAGGAAAAAAAGAGGGTATTTATGAAATTAATGGAATTAAATTTGGTATTACAATATGTGAAGATATATGGCATAAAAATGATCCTTATGCAAAACAGATAAAAGATGGAGCAAAATATATTTTCACTTTAAATGCTTCCCCTTATCATTTCAGAAAAATTAAAGAAAGAGAAAATTTAGTAAGAAATATATGCACTGAAAATAATGTTTTTTTATTTTATACAAATCTTGTTGGTGGTCAGGATGAACTTGTTTTTGATGGTCAAAGTTTTGCAATGAATCCAAAAGGAGAAATTATAAAGAAAGCAAGTCCCTTTGAAGAAGAGATTTTATTTTTTTCAACAAATGAAAAACAGGAGAAAATTATAGAAATTAGTGAAGAAGAGGAGATATATAAAGCACTTATTTGTGGATTAAAGGACTATGTTTATAAAAATAATTTTAAAAAAGTTGTTATAGGTTTAAGTGGTGGTATTGATTCATCCCTTGTGGCAACAATTGCTACTGATGCTCTTGGAAAAGATAATGTTATAGGTGTTTTTATGCCTTCAAGGTTTTCCTCTTCTCAATCTTTTAATGATGCAAAAAAATTAGCAGAAAATCTTGGAATTAAATTTATTGTGATACCGATAGAAGATGCAATAAGAATAAGGACAGGAGAAAAAGGTGATGAAGCAATTTAAAAAATGTTTAATAATTAAGCATAAAATTGAAGAAGGTCCTGGAATAATTGAAGATATTTTAAAAGAGATGGGTATATTATATAAAATTATTGAGTTAGAAAATGGAGAAAAATTACCAGAAGATATTAAGAATATTGATTTTATTTTTTCTCTTGGAGGTCCTATGAATGTTTATCAGGAGAGAGAATATCCTTTTTTAAAAGAGGAAGAAGATCTTATAAAAAAAATTTATCAATTTAAAAAACATTTTTTGGGAATTTGTCTTGGAGCACAGATTCTTGCAAAAACATTTGGTGCAAAAGTAAATTTAAACTTTTGCAAAGAAATAGGATTTTTTGAAGTTGAATTGACTGAAAATGGGAAAAAAGATAATATTTTTACTGGAGTTTCAGAAACTTTTACATGTTTTCAATACCATTCAGATTGTTTTGAACTTCCTGAAAATGGAATTTTACTTGTTAAAGGAAAAAAATGTTTAAATCAAGGTTTTAAAATAGGTGAAAATCTTTACGGTTTTCAATTTCATATAGAGATTAATAAAAAATTACTTTTTGATTTTGGAGTTAAAAAAGTATATTATAAAAAGTTAGAAAAGATAAAAGAAACAGGAGAAATAATAATAAAAAATTTTTTAAAAAAGGAGGGATAAGATGGATAAGTCATTAAAAAAAGAAGATGTGTTGAAAATTTGTAAGGAAAAAGATGTTAAATTTATAAGGTTATTTTTTTCAGATATCACAGGACAGATGAAGGGTTTTTCAATTCCAGTTGAAGAACTTGAGGGAGCACTTGAAGATGGAATGGGATTTGATGGTTCTTCAATAAAGGGATTTGCAAGGATAGATGAATCAGATATGGTTGCTCTTCCTGATCCAAAAACATTTACAATTTTACCTTATAGACCAAAGGAAAAAGCAGTTGCAGCAATGATATGCGATATTTTAAATCCAGATAGAACTCCT
>DAORXQ010000085.1 GCA_035371905.1 bacterium
ATTATACCATCAGTAATTGCAGGGATTATGACCTTTATTATTCTTGTTTTCGGTGAGATAATCCCTAAAAGTATTGCTAAAAAACATTTTGAAAAAATTGCTCTTTTAACATCATATCCATTAAAGATTTTTTCTTTTATTTTTTATCCTTTTGTCAAAATCTTACTTTTTATTTCAAATGTTTTTCTGATGATTTTCAGGGAGAGAATTGATACAATAATGCCTGTTTTAACAGAAGAAGATGTAAAGGCAATGATTTCAGCAGGAGAAAAGGAAGGAGTTATAGAAAAAGAAGAAAAAGAGATGATACACAGTATATTTGAATTTGGAGATAAAATGGTTAAAGAAATAATGACTCCGAGGGTTAATATAGTTGCGGTTGAAGAAAATACATCTCTTGAGGATATTGTTAAAAAAATCAGTTTATCTGGATATTCAAGAGTTCCGGTTTATAAAGATAATATAGATAAAATTACAGGAATTGTCTATATAAAGGATATAATAGCAAGACAGACAGAAGAAGCATGGGAAAAACTTAAAGCAAAAGACATATTAAGAAATGTTTATTTTGTTCCTGAAACAAAAAAAGTTATTGAATTGTTAAGAGAATTACAGATGTTAAAATTACAAATGGCAATTGTTATAGATGAGTATGGCGGAACTGCTGGTCTTGTAACCATAGAAGACCTTATAGAAGAAATTGTTGGAGAGATTTCAGATGAATTTAAAAAAGATGAGAAGGAATATATAAAAATAAGTGAGGGAAAATATCTTATAAAAGGGAGTATGGAAATTGAAAAAGTTGAGGAATTACTAAAAATAAAAGTTCCACCAGAAATTGATATTGAAACAATCGCTGGTTTTGTTTTATCATATTTTGGAAGATTTCCTAAAAAGGGAGAAGAGTTTGAATATGAAAATTATAAGTTTGTTGTTCAGGACGCAGATGAAAAGATTATTAAATGGGTTAAGGTTGAGAAATTAGAAAAAGAGGAAGGAGAAAAATATGAGTGAAAATCAAATGAGAGAGGTAAGAATAAAAAAACTTGAAGAACTTAAAGAAGAAGGAATTGAAGTTTACGGAAGAAGATTTTTTAAAACAAATATTGGAGAAGTTAAGGAAGATGGTAGTTTTAAAATTGCTGGTAGAATTATGGCTATTAGAGGTCATGGAAATGCTGCTTTTGCTGATATAGTTGACAGTACAGGTAAAATTCAGGTTTACTTCAAAAAAGATATAGTGGGTGAGGAAAATTATGAAATTTTTAAGAAAATTGATATAGGAGATATTGTTGGAATTGAAGGTGAAGTTTTCAGAACAAAAACAGGAGAAAAAACTATACTTGTTAAAAATTTCCTTATCCTTTCAAAATCATTAAGACCCTTACCTGAAAAATGGCATGGATTGAAGGATGTTGAGATAAGATTCAGGAAAAGGTATCTTGATTTGATAATGAATGAAAGTGCAAGAGATATTTTTAAAAAAAGAATAATGATTTTGAAATTTATGAGAGAATTTTTGAATGATAAAGGATTTGTAGAAGTTGAAACACCAATGATGCATCCAATTCCTGGAGGTGCTGAAGCAAAACCATTTATTACATATCACAATACACTTGATATGGAACTCTATTTAAGAATTGCACCTGAACTTTATTTAAAAAAACTTCTTGTAGGAAATTTTGAAAAAATATATGAAATAAACAGGTCCTTTAGAAATGAAGGGATTTCAACTTTACATAATCCTGAATTCACAATGCTTGAATTATACTCTGCTTACGGTGATTATGAAGAGATGATTGAGATAACAGAGGGATTAATCTGTTTTTTATCTGAAAAAATTTTTGGTTCTCTTACTTTTGAATATCAAGGGAAAAAGATTGAACTTACAAGATCGTGGAAAAGAATTAAATATGAAGATGTTTTTAAAGAATATGCAGGGATTGAGAATTTCAGAGATGAAGAAGTTATAGATAAAAAAGTGAAGGAATATCAGATAGAAGTGGAGGAAAATGAAACATTATTTGATAAACTTGAAAGTATTTTTAAAAAGAAAATTCAGCCACTTCTTATAAATCCAACATTTATTATTGGTTATCCTGTTGAAATATCTCCACTTGCAAAAACATTTAAAGATAGCCCTGAAATAACAGAAAGGTTTGAACTTTTTATTGGAGGTATTGAGGTTGCAAATGCTTATTCTGAATTAAATGACCCGATTGAGCAGTTGAAAAGATTTGAAGAAAAATTTAAAGATGTAAAGGATAAAGAGAAAAAAATTGATTATGATTTTGTGGAAGCACTTGAATATGGAATGCCACCAGCAGGAGGTCTTGGAATAGGAATTGACCGACTTGTTATGCTTTTTACCAATTCATCTTCAATAAGAGAAGTTATATTTTTCCCTCTTTTAAAACCAAAAAATGAGTAAAAAAATTTTCAGGGCAATATCTCTGCTTGCTATTGGAACAATAATTTCAAGGTTTTTTGGACTTTTCAGGGAAATTGTAAGTGCTAATTTTTTTGGGACAACAAAAATTTATGATGCATTTTTACTTTCATTTATGATACCGAATTTTTTCAGGGGACTTCTTGCGGAAGGTGCTTTAACTTCTTCTTTTATTCCTGTTTTTACAGAATATTTATCAGATGAAGGGGAAAAAAGCCAATTAAAAGAGATTGTGGATATAACCTTTACTTTATCGCTTATATTCACATTTTCTCTCTTTTTAATTTTTTTTATATTGAGTGAAATAGGAGTGAGAATTCTAATATATGAAAGTAAATGGTATTATGTTTTTTTGCTTCTAAAATTTACCTTTCCATATCTGATTTTTATTTCTCTTTCTGCCTTATACACAGGAATTTTAAACTCTTATAAATCATTTTTTTTACCTTCAATTTCACCTATTGTTCTTGATTTTTTCTGGATTTTATCATTATTTTATTTTGCTCATTTTTTTGGAAATACTCTTGAAGAAAAAATTTTTTCATTATGTTTAGGAGTTATTTTAGGTGGAATAGGACAGTACTTAATACTTGTTCCATCTGTCAGAAAACTTGGTTATTCTCCTAAAATAAGTTTAAATTTTTCTCATCCAGCAATAAAAAAAATGGGTTTTTTATTTCTTCCGATGATTGTTGGTGTTGCTGTTGGTCCTATAAATTTACTTGTTGATTATTCACTTGCAAATTTCTTATCATCAGGAATGGTTTCTGGACTCTGGTATGCTACACGACTTTATCAACTTCCTCTTGGTATATTCGGTATTTCAATTTCAACAGCAGTTTTACCTTGGTTGAGTGAAAATTTTTCAAAAAAAGAATTTGATAAGTTTAGGGAAAATCTCAATTACGCATTTAAGATTCTTTTTTTAACCATTATACCTTCAACTATCTTTTTGATTTTTTTAAAAGACGAGATAATTACATTTCTCTTTAAAAGAGGTATGTTTGATGTAAAATCAGTAAATTTGACCTCATATCCTCTATTTTTCTATTCTCTTGGACTTGTTTTTTACGGTGGTATTTCAGTTATGACAAGATGTTTTTATGCTTTTAATGATACAAGAACTCCTGTAAAAATCGGTGTTTTCAGTATTGCTACAAATTTTATTCTTGATATAATTTTAATGCAGTTTCTTGCTCATGGAGGAATTGCTCTTTCTACTTCTCTTGTGGGACTTATAAATTTTCTCTTACTTTTTTATTTTTTTAATAAGAAACATTTAAAAGTGGATTATGGAAAGATTTTAGAAATATTTGGAGTTTCCTTTATTTCTGCAATTCCCATGTTTATTTTTTTAACAATTTTCAGAAATTTCCTTCTTCAAAAACTTAATTTATTCAATTTTTTATTTTTATCAGTTTCTTCTGGATTGATTTTATACTTCTTTTCTTTTAAATTTATAAGCAGAATTTTAAGAAGGAGGATATGAAATGAAAGGGATTAAATATGAAGGAAATAAGATTAAACAGATAAAATTTCTTCTTGGAGGAATTGGTGCAGGTAATGTTTCTGTTGAAGGGAAGGGCTCTTTAACTGACTGGGAAATATTTAATAGACCGGGAAAAGGAAAAAGAATGTATGGGAATTTTGTTTCATTAAGGGTAAAATCAAAAGACGGGATAAAATATAGAATTGTTTCAGGAAATCCTTTCCCTCCATTTGAAAGCGCTGGTGGTTATCAAAATCTGAATATGGAAGGATGCCCGTGTTTTGAAAGAGTTGAATTTACCAATTATTTTCCCTTCGCAATTATTGATTTTTCAGATAAAAGATTATCATTAAAAATTACTCTTGAAGCATTTACTCCTTTTATTCCTCTTGATTATGAAAATTCTTCTCTGCCTATAGCAGTTTTTACATATAGAATAAAAAATCTCACCGAAAAAGAACTTGAAATTTTTCTTGCTTTTTCAATTATGAATCCTGTCGGAACAGATGGAACTGAAAATTTAAATTCACCTAAAAATGTATGTTTTGGCGGGAATATCAATATTTATAAAGAAATAGGTGAAGTTAAAGGTCTTTATTTAAAATCAAATAAATATGAAAAAGAAAGTCATAGATATGGGAATATTTCATTGTTCACAGATTCAAAAAATATTTCATATAAAACTCAGTGGGAAAAAATTGGATGGTGGACTGATTATGAAAATTTCTGGAGAGAATTTAAAAACGGCAAGTTTGAATTTGTTGAAAGTAAAGAAAGTCAAAATGGTGAAACATACTGGGCAACTCTCGGTGTAAAGGAAAATTTAAAAGGAAAAGAGGAAAAAGAGATAAATTTTTATCTTTCATGGTATTTCCCAAATAGAATAAATTACTGGGGATTGAATGAAGAGGTAAAAAATAAAATTTTAAAAAACTGGTATTCAAAAAGATTTTCTGATTCAGCAGAAGTGGTTAAATACTATATTAAAAATAAAAAATACCTTAAAGATGAAAGCATAAAATTTGCAGAAAGTTTTTTTTCTCAGAGTTTACCCGAAAGTTTTCTTGCAACAATAAGTTCTCAGTTTAATACTTTAAGAAGCAATACATTTTTTATTACTGAAGATGGACGTTTTTATGCTTTTGAAGGATGTTCTGATAATAATGGTTGCTGTCCATTGAACTGTACCCATGTCTATAATTATGATTTTACTGTTTCCTATCTATTTCCGAATTTTATGAAAAGCCAGAGAGAGGTGGATTATCTTTACAATACGGATGAAAACGGTTATATGGCTTTTAGAACAAATATACCTTTAGGGATAAAACTCTGGCAGTTTAAACCAGCAGCAGATGGACAGATGGGAACAGTTTTAAAAGCATACAGGGAATGGAAAATTACAGGGGATAATGAATTTTTGAAAAGAATATATACAAAATTAAAAAAGTCGGTTGAATATGCTTGGGAAAACTGGGATAAAAATAGAGATGGTTTAATGGAAGGAGAACAGCATAATACCTATGATGTTGAATTTTATAGAGAAAATCCATTTACTTCTTTTATTTATCTTGCATCATTAAAAGCAATGGAAGAGATTTCGGAATTTATGGGTGATATAGATTTTAAAAATGAATGTAAAAGGATATATGAAGAAGGAAGGAAAAAGGTAATAGAAGAACTCTGGAATGGAAAATATTTTGTTCAGAAATGTAAAATCAATCCATTGCCACCATACCAATTTTTGAATGGATGTTTAACTTCTCAATTACTTGGTCAGTTTTTTGCAGATAATCTAAATCTTGGTTCAATTGTTGAAGAAAAGTATATAAAAAAGACATTATCTTCTATTTTAAAGTATAACTTTATAGATTTTTCAGAACACATAAATTTTATGAGAATATATGGAATTGGAAATGAAAAAGGAGTTATTGTATGTTCTTTCCCAGAAGGTAGGCCTGAAATTCCAATGCCTTACTGTGATGAGGTCTGGACAGGAGAAGAATTTGTTATTGCTTCACTGCTTATTAGGAGAGGGAAATTAAAACAGGCAAAAGAAATTATTGAAGCAATAAATAATAGATATGATGGTGAAAAAAGAAATCCATTCAATCATATTGAATGTGGTTATCATTATGGTAGAGGTTTTTCTGCTTTTGGTTTAATTTTATCCTATCTTGGTTTTTTTGTTGACAATGTGAGAAAGGAGATTTATTTTTCACCTGTTTTGCTGAAAAAAGAATTAAATATTTTCTTTTCAACCGGAACCGGCTGGGGTAATTATAAGTATTCTAAAAAGGGAAAACTACAGGTTGTTGAAATAGAAATTCTACATGGTTTTATAGAAATGAAAAATTTGATTTTTAAGATAGATAATGTTAAAAATAGGAAAATTGAAATTAAAGTAGACGATATAAAAAAGGATTTTGATTTTGTTTTGAATAGAAATTCTGTTAAAATATTTTTTGGTAAACCAGAACTAATTTTAAAAAGAATAAAAGTTTTAATTAAATGAAAAAAAATTATATTACAAAAAAGACATTTGAAAAAATAAAAGACGAGAAGTTTAATTTACTTATTGGAGCAAATCTCATAACCATAACCAATATTCAGTTGAATTTTCATAAAATTAATTCTCCAACATATCCTCACTATCATCCAGATGCTCAATTACTTTATTATTTAAAAGGTTCAGGGATAGAGGAAATTGATGGGAAAAAATTTAATATTGTTCCTGGTTCTTTTGTCTTTATTCCATCTTACAAAAAACATGCTTTTTTCCCTTATAAAGAAACAACAGCAGAAATTTTTACAATGAGATTTGAAGCAAAGAAGAATATTATAAAAAAGTTAATGTTATAAAATTAGATTACAATGAAATAATATTTAAAGAAATTGTAAACGATGCACTTAATAAGTATCCACCTTTTGATGCAAATAATCCGAACGTAGGTTTTAAAGATACGTTAATATGGAAAACCATATTATATTCAAAAGAGGTAGATAATTGTGATGTCTTGTTTTTCTTTTCTGGTGATAAAATTTTTACTAAAGAAAATAATGATAAATTTCTTATAGAAGAGTTTAAGAAAAAACATTCGAATACAGATTTAAGAATTCATTTTTTTGAACCTAATGGAAATCAAAGACAAGAGGCACTTAATAAGCTGATTGAAGAATATAAGCTACCAAGAACTGAATTTGTAAAATTATATGATAAAAATTTAATAATTAGATATTTTGATAAAATAAAATTCAATGATGAAGATGTTG
>DAORXQ010000086.1 GCA_035371905.1 bacterium
CTTTAAGAGACAAAAATTCTCTCAATCTTCTGTTTTCTTGAATAATTTCATCATAGTTTAACAATTTTTCCTTATCAATTTTAATATCAGAATTTGAAATATTACTTTTTAAAGAAGTCTTTCCAATAAAAAAAGAAAAAAACATCATCAATGTAAAAATTACCTCTCTTCTGAAACGCCAGAGCATTTTTTATTCCTGAGGAATCTGTTTAAAATATTTTTCTTCTTCAAGCATCTTTCCTGTACCTCTTACAACAGCAGTTAATGGATCTTCTGGTATATAAACAGGGAGTTTCGTTTCCTGAGATATAAGTTTATCAATGCCTTTTAAAAGTGCTCCTCCTCCTGCAACTACAAGACCTCTTTCAATTAAATCGCTTGAAAGTTCCGGAGGTGTCTCTTCAAGTATATCACGCACTGCATTTACAATTATATTAAGAGTATCCCTTAACGCTTCTCTTATTTCTTCAGAGTTAATTCTTACAACCTTAGGTAATCCTTCAACCAAACTTCTTCCATGAACATCCATTGATAATTCTTTTTCAAGTGGATAAGCTGAACCAATTTTAATCTTTATTTCTTCCGCAGTTCTTTCACCGATTAAAAGATTATATTTCTTTTTCAAATATTCTATAATTGCTTCTTCCATTTCATTTCCAGCTACTCTTAAACTTTTTGTAAGAACTATTCCTCCGAGAGAAATAACAGCCATTTCTGTTGTACCACCACCTATATCAAGAATGAAACTTCCGCAAGGTTCTTCAACAGGTAGTCCTACACCAATTGCTGCAGCCATTGGTTCTTCAACAAGAAGAGCCATCCTTGCTCCTGCTTTAAGCGCTGTTTCCCTTACCGCTCTTCTTTCTACACTTGTTATTCCAGAAGGTACAGAAATAACAATTCTCGGTGGTAAAACAAATCTATGCTTTGGAGTTTTAACTTTAAGAATAAAATATCTTAACATTTCTTCACATGCTTCAAAATCTGCAATAACTCCGTCTTTCATGGGTTTCATTGCCACAATGTTTGAAGGTGTTTTCCCAAGCATTTTTTTCGCTTCTTCTCCAACAGCAACAATCTGTTTTGTATTCGTATTTATTGCTACTATGGATGGTTCCATTAAAACTACCCCTTTCCCTCTTACATAAACACAGGTATTTGCTGTACCAAGGTCTATACCAAGGTCACTTGAAAAAAAGTTTAAAAATCTCACCATTTTTCTCCTTTCTTTCTAATCCTCAATAATTTTGTAAACTATATCCCCTTCTCTAACATGAGCATTTACTTTAATGCCTATATCATCACCTGTTTTTGCCATATCTATTATTTCGTGTTCTTTTTGCATTGATTCCACTGTTTGAATTAAATCTGTGGTATGTCCTTTAATATGAATTGTATCCCCTTTTTTCAATTCATCATTCACAACTTTTATAGCAGCAACACCAATTTTTGTATAATAATGGGATACTTTTCCAATTTCAATCTCCTTCATTTTATATCACCTCCTCTTTTTGATTAATAATCTCTATAAAAAGTTCCACAATATCTCTGTCAAAATATATACCTGCACATCTTCTTAACTCTTCTATTGCCTCTTCTTTACTCATCTTATTTCTATAAGGTCTTTCCGAAGTCATGGCACTATAAGCATCTGCCACTGCAATTATTTTAGCATATATAGGAATTTTTTCATCTTTTAATCCAAAAGGATAACCACTTCCGTCTATTCTCTCATGATGATAAAGACATGCTTCTATTTCTTCTTTTCGGAGATTCAATGGCTCAAGTATTTTCAGTGTTATTAAAGGATGCTGTTTAATAATTTCAAATTCTTCTTTATTTAATTTTCCGGGTTTTAATAAAATATCATCTTTAATTCCTAATTTACCAAGGTCATGAAGATATGAGGAATTTTTTAAAATTTCAAGTTCTTCATCTTTAAGTCCAAGTTTTTTACCAATTAATAAAGAATAATAAACAACTTCTTCTGAATGTCCCTTTGTATATTTATCTTTTGCTTCCAAAGACATAATTAAAGAACTAATTGCATTAATATAAGAATTCTGTAACATCTCTAATAAAAGAGCGTTTTCTATGCCAATCCCAATCTGAATAGAAAACGCTTCAAAAAAATTTATTTCTTCTTCTTTAACTTTTCTATCTTCTTTAAAAGTTATTTCAAAAATACCAATATCTTTTTCCTTTCCTTTTATCAGTATCTTTAAATTATGTATATCCCTCAACTCCTCAATTAAAAAACCTTTTTCTCTAAATAGTTCTTTTATTTCGGAATCCTTATAAACAATTTTTATTTTTTGTTGTAAATTTTTGAATTTATATTTTTTTAAGACATAATTTTTATTTTCTGAATTGTAAAGATAAATCCCTATTCTGTCGGGAGAAAATAAATTATCTATAATTTGAATTACAGTATTCAAAAGTGTATCCAAATCAGAAAGAGAAATGATTGTTCTGTTTAATTGTAAAATCGATTCTATTAATCTAAATTCTGTAAGTTCTTTTTCTAAACTACTCAATTTTATATATTTCTTAACCTTTTCTATAAAATCATTTATATCAAATGGTTTTTCAATAAAATCATCTGCTCCTATTTTAATTGCTTTAACAATATTTTCTGTTGTACCAAAACCTGTAAGAATAATCACAGGTAGATTTTCATTATTTTTTTTTATTTCTTCTAAAACTTTAAATCCATCTATATCAGGTAATTGCAGGTCTAAAATAACAAGGTGATAATTTTCTTTTTTTGTTTTTTCAATTCCTTCATTTCCAGAAAAAACATAATCAACAATAAACTTATTAAGAGTCAAAATATTCACTATAAGTTCAGTTATTTCTCTATTATCTTCAATTATCAGTATTCTTTCTTTCATCTTTTAAAAGTCCATATTTTTGAATTTTATATCTTAAAACTCTCCTTGTTAATTTTAATTTTTCAGCCGCTTTTGTTTGATTCCAATTTGTTTCTTTTAATGCCTTTATTATTAATTCCTTTTCTAAATTTTCTATTACTTCTTTAAAACAAGTAAAAGAATTCTGTTTCTTTTTTAATTCTTCTGGTAAATCCTCAATATTTATTATATTCTTTTCACTGTTTAAAACAAAAATTCTTTCAATTATATTTTTTAATTCTCTTACATTTCCAGGCCAATCATAGTTTAAAAAAATTTCTCTAACTTCGTCACTAAAACTTTTTATTTTACTATAAAATTTCTTTCTGTAAAAGTTTATATAATAATCTACAAGAGGAAGTATATCTCTTTTTCTTTCTCTTAAAGGCGGTATTATAATTGGAATTACACATAACCTATAATACAAATCATCTCTAAACCTTCCTTTTTCTATTTCTTCTTTCAAATCTTTTGAACTTGCTGATATAATTCTTGCATTACTTTCTATAAATTCATTACTTCCAAGAGGTGTAAATTTTTTCTCTTCTAAAAACCTTAAAAGTTTTATCTGAATATTTAACGGAATTTCGCTTATTTCATCTAAAAATAATGTGCCAGAACCTGCAATTTCAATTTTACCCTTTTTACTTTTAAATGCATTTGTAAAAGCACCTTTTTCATATCCAAATATTTCACTTTCAAACAATGTTTCAGGTATTGCAGCACAGTGAACAGGAACAAATGGTTGGTTTTTTCTTGAACTTTTTTCATGTATGTATCTGGCTATCAATTCTTTTCCCACACCCGTAGGCCCCATAATCAAAACAGGGGTATCTGTCATAGCACTCTTTTCTGCAACTTCAATAACTTTTTTCATTTCATCACTTTCATATATTAATGTATCTAAAGGATATTCTGCCTGTATTTCTTCCTTTAATATTTCTATCTGAGTACATAATTCTTTTGTTTTTAATGCTTTTTCAATCACAAGAATAAGTTCTTCTATATCAAATGGTTTTGGTATATAATCTACTGCTCCCAACTTCATAGCCTCAACTGCTGTTTTTATTTGAGAAATTGCTGTCAACATAATTACGGGAGTTTCTTTATAATTTTTCTTAATTTCTTTTAATAGATTAATTCCATCTATATCTGGAAGAATTATATCTAAAATTATTAAATCAGGATTTTCTTTTTCTATAAAAAATATTCCCTCTTTCCCACTGGCAGATAGGAAAACTTTATAATTATCTTTAAGAGCAAATTTTAATGATTCTCTTACACCTTCTTCATCGTCTATAACCAATATTTTATTCATTTTTTAATGGTAAAGTTATAATAAAATCTTTACAATCAGATTTAAATTCTACATTTAATGTTCCCTGATGTGCTTCAATAATTTTTTTTGCAAGAAGAATTTTTATAGAAAGTGAGGTTTTCAACTTGGTATTAAACGGCATAAAAATTTCATCTTCTTTTTCAAAAAATATATTTTTTCCATTTTCACATAAAATAATCACTGCATTTTTATTTTTTTTATTAGATTCAATCACAATCTTTCCGGAATTCCCAACGTCTTCTTTTATAAAATCCATTATATAATTGAATGCTTCTTTCAACTTTAAAATATCTCCTTCTATTTTTTCTGTTATATAAAGATGATTTTTTTTCTCTATTTTTGTTTCATTAATAAAATTTTCTATAAAATCACTTAAAGATAATACCTCTTTTTTTAACTCAACAGAATCTCCTATTTTATTTATCCAATCCACAATTTCATTTATCTTTTTTATTTCATTAACCACAACAACAGAAAACTTTTCACGAAATTCTTTATCATCGTACATAGATGGTAACATCTGTGCAAAAGTATTTATTGCAACAAGAGGATTTTTTAACTCATGAGATAATCTGGAAGAAATGACTCTCCAGAATCTATTTCTTTCAAAATCTTTTTCTTTTTTTTCTATTTCTTTAATGTTTGTAAGATTTTGAAAAATTCCAACAACTCCTATAATGTTATCATTATTATCTCTTATGACATTTGTACTCATACCAAGTATTTCTTTTGTTGGTATAAACTCAAATTCTACTCTTGAAATAACTTCTCCAAATAATAGAGACCTTCTTAAAAAATCAGCAATTTGGGAACCAACTTTTTCTATTTTTTTTCCTTTAAGTTCAGAAAAAGAAACTTTTAAAATTTTTTCTCCTTCTTTATTCAAAAGATTAATTCTACCTTCTTTATCAACGCCTATAATACCTGCTGGTAAGTTTTGAAAAACAAACTCCTGATATTTTTCTTGGTAATTTATTTCATTGTAAAGAAAAAAGTTGTCAAAAACAATCGCAAGATAATCAGAAAGAATATTTAAAAGTAAAATTTCTTCTTTAGTTATTTCCTCATTTATACACTTCTCTCCAATGGTTAGGAAACCTATCAATTTCCCTTTAAAAGTTTTCAATGGAAAAACCAATGAACATTTTAGAATAGAGGCAAAATTTTTTAAGTCAATATTTATAACTTCCTTCCTTAAATCAAAGATTTTTCCATCTTTTATAAATTTTATCACTGGGTCATCGGAAGTTAATTTTATCTCATTATAAATCTTTTCATCTATACCAATTGAAGAATAAGGTTTAAAGAAATCGTCATCTCTAAGAAAAATTGAAATATAATTAAAAAAGAAATATCTTCTCAAAATTTTCACAATTTCATCACAAACTTTTTCTGTATTTAAAAAATTTTCAGTGACACAATGAAAAAGCATTTGAAAAAGTATATCACTCTTTTCTATTTTTTCATTTTCAAATTTTTCAACTTCTTTTACATGTCCAGTTTTATTCATTTCTTTTTCCAAATTAAGTTCTGTCCATCCCTCAGCTTTTTTTAAAATAAAAAAAATCTTTTCAATCAAATATGGTTTTTCAATAATTTCAAAAATATTTTTTTCAATTATTTTTCTTGTATTTTTATCATAAGATGAAATTAGGGGGACTATTAGTATTTTTTCATTTTCCTGATGAATCTTATCTATCAATTCACAGGGGTCCATTTTATTTAAGTAAGTGTCAAGAAAAACCAAAAAAGGACTTCTTTCTCTTATTTTCTCAATCATTTCTATGGGTAAAACCTTCTCAACAATATAATCCTTCAGAATTATCCTCAATGATTCAACAATTGACTCATCTTCACTCACTATCATAAGATATTTCATTTTCATCCCTTATTCTGGGAATTTCAATAAATACTTTTGTTCCTTCATTAACATTGCTTTCCACTTTAATTTTTCCTTTATGTTCCTCTATTATTCTCAAAACAATTGATAAACCTAAACCTGTTCCTTTCTGTTTTGTAGTAAAAAATGGGTCAAAAATTTTATTCATAATTTCTTTTTTTATTCCTGTACCATTATCACTAATTATAACTTCTATTTTATTTTCGTTTTCAGTTAAAGTTATATCTATTATACCATCTTTATTATTCAGTGCTTCATAACTATTCATTAAAATATTTATAAAAACCTGTTTTAATTTTTCTCTATCCCCTTTTATTATAATATCTTGGTTAGGCAAATTTTTAATTATTTTTACTTTTTTATCAGAAAATTGAAAATTTAAAAGAGTTAAAGTTGAATTCAATAACTCAGTTAAATTGACCTGTTCAAACTTCAAAATCTGTGGTTTTGCAAAAAGAAGAACCTGTTCCACAAGATTATTTATTCTATCTATTTCCTCATTTAGAACTTTTGCATACACTTCTCTGAATTCTGAATCATTATATCTTTTAGGGAAAAGGTCTGCAAATGTTTTTATAGCCACAAGTGGATTTTTGATTTCATGAGCAAGTCCGGCTGCCATAACTCCAAGGGAAGCTAGTTTTTCTGTCCTTCTTATTTCTTCTTCAAGTTGTTTTATCTGAGTCATATCTGAAAAGATAACCTGAACTCCAAGGGATTTATTATTTTCAAAAAGTGGAACAACTATTATCCGAAATATATAGTTTTTATTGCTTATATTCATTTTTATTTCTTTTTCTTCTATATCTTGACTATCAATAGAAAGTTTTTTTTCCACAATAGGAATAATCTGGCTGGGCAGAAATTCTCTAAAGTTCACGCCTTGCATTTTTTTCTCTTCTCTATTAAAAAATTTTTCCATTTGTGCCTTA
>DAORXQ010000087.1 GCA_035371905.1 bacterium
GTAAAACAATAGCAACTACTACACTCAAAAACCCAAGAAAAAAACTCAAAAACATTAATGCCTTTTCCATTTTCTTCCCCTTTCTTTTTATTATACTCCTCTTTTATTCAATTTGGCAAGTTTTTTATATTTCCTCATTTTTTCTCCTATTTTACCACCTAAATAAGTCATTTAACTGAAATAAAAGAGTATTGCAATATTAGATATTATAAATGAATATATGTTTTCATAAGGAGAACTTAACAAAATAAAAAAAGCAAATAAAAAATTCTCTCTTTGTTAAAGGAATAAAATATCTTATAATAAACCCACTTATCAAACCACCAGAAATCATTGAAAAAAACTCAAAATAATATTAAAGAAAAAACGCGATACTAAACTTGGAAAAATAAAATTTAAAATGTCGTCAATATGAGAGATTGTAGCTCTATAAATTTTTCTTAAAATTTCTATCTTCACAAAAATTATATTTATTGCTGTTATTAAAAACGGGCCTATTAAAAATCCAAATATACTTAAAGATAATATTTTTATAAATTTTTTAATTTTTTGAACAAAATCACCGGAGATGATATTCAAAATTTCCTCCTGCAATACATAATGGTAAAGCATTATCACAAGACTCTTCACAATCGTCGCGCATTTTACCAACAAAATTATTCCGGCAATACTCATAATAACACCGAGCCCTGCAAGAATGACAGTAAAAATAATTGAATATTTGCTCAAAAGTAGGACCAAACCAATGAACACAGGGTGAAGGAGGTGGACAGTCATAAGAAAAAGAAGGTTGGGTACCTTCACTATCGTAATATATTATTGGGTTATTCCTTACATACTCATACAAATTCAAACCACCTTCCTCACCTATTAAATCTCTACTTACAAACCTACCTACCTCACTTTCATACCACCTCTGACCTAATAAATACAAACCTATATCTCCTTCCTTATAATAACCCTCTCTTCCTACATACTCATACGGCTGACTGATTGAACCTGAACTACTTAATAAATTACCAAAGGCATCATAAACATACTCTTGAATAATTGCTCCTGTCTCATCTGTCATAAATCTTACACTTCCAAGCCGGTCATAATCTTTCTTAATCATCCTGGCATTTTCTCAAGTACTTTGTTTATTAATTCTCTTGTCTTTTCTCCTTCTGATTTTATTAGTGTGCCTAAAAGTCTCAATGTATCATCCATCTTCTCCATTTTCGCATCCATCCTCTCAAGCATTTCTCTGTGGGCTATATCCATTCTCTCCATTCTTTCATCCATCCTCTCTATCATCTTTTGTGTCTCACTTATTAAACTTTTTGCTCTCTCATCTTCTGTCCTTACTAATTTATTCGTATTATAACTTAAAACAAAAGCCATAACTACACTCAAAAACCCAAGAAAAAAACTCAAAAACATTAATGCCTTTTCCATTTTCTTCCCCTTTTCTTTTATTATACTCCTCTTTTATTCTTTTTGACAATTGCTCTATTATTTTTTATTTCACTACCTAAATAAGTCATTAAAATTTTATATCACATTGAGTTCTGTTGTAAATCGGTTTCAGGGGTTATTTTATTAGATAGATATTTTTTAATTGCTTCAAGATGTTCTGAATATGTTTTTGAAAAATAATTTGTTCCATCTCCTTTTGAAAGAAAAAACATATAATCTGTATTTATTGGATTTAAAGCAGCAATCAAAGAATCCTTTCCAGGATTACATATAGGAGTAGGTGGAAGCCCTTTATAAATATAGGTGTTATAAGGTGATTTTATTTTAAGGTCTGATTTTGTTAACCTCTTTTTTTTATATCCGAGAGCATATTCAACAGTTGAACAACTTTCAATCGGTATATTTTTTTTGAGTCGTTTATATATAATTCCCGCAATTATTTTTCTTTCTGAACTTAAACCTGCTTCTTTCTCAACTATTGAAGCGACAGTCACAATTTCTTTTACTTTTTTCCAGTTTTTTTCATGTATTTCTTCATCATAAATCTGCTCAAAAACATTTTTAAAATTTTTCCACATTTTTATACATATACTTTCAATTGAAATATTATAAGGAAAATAATAAGTATCGGGGAAAAGAAAACCCTCAAAATTATTATTTTTAGCATACTCTATAAATTCATTTTTATCTTTTATAAGATGTGATTTTTCAAGTATTTCTCCGATATCATAAATATTTGAACCTTCAGGAACTGTAATCTTAACAAGTGCAATTTCTCCCTTTACAAGTTTTTCAATAACCCTTTTTAAGGGTGTTCTTCCTGAAAACTCATATATTCCAGATTTTAATTTTTTCTGAACATTATATTTATTTGTCCAGTATAAAAACCATTTAGTACTTTTAATAATTCCTTCCTCTTTCAAAATTTTAGCAACTTCATAAGCATTTTTATTTTCCGGTATTTCAACAAGTTTTGTTACTGGAACTAAAGGAGGTAGTGTTATAATTTTTATTAAAAAAAATCCAGTTATTATAATAATGAATATTAAAAGAAGGGTTCTATTTTTTTTATCCATTTTTCATCAGAATTTCCCTCAATAATTCAAATCCTTTATAAACCGCTCGTTCTCTTATAGTTTGTCTGTCTCCTGAAAAAATAAAGTTTCTTGCAAAAACACTTTTTTTATATGCAACACCAATCCATACAAGCCCAACTGGTTTTTCTAAAGTCCCTCCGGTTGGTCCAGCAATCCCAGTAAAACTTAAAGAAATATCTGCTTTTCCATATTTTTTAGCATTTTTTGCCATATATATTGCGACCTGTTCACTTACTGCTCCATATTTCCTTAAAATTGTTTTTGGTACTTTTAAAATTTTTTTCTTTAAAATGTTACTGTAAGTTATAAATCCACCCATAAAATATTCAGAACTACCGGGTATATCTGTAATCAATTTGCATGCAAGACCGCCTGAACATGATTCTGCAATAGCAAGTTTTAATTTTTTTTCTTTTAATAAATTTCCGATTAACTCTGGAATAGAAGGAAGATTAACTCCAAGAAAATTAACACCAAACCTTTCTTTTATAATATTTTCAACTTTTTCAAATTTTTTTCCCTCTTTTTTTGATAATATTAAAACAAGTTCTATTAAATTTGGACGAGCCAGAATTGTTAAATTTTCTTTCATTTCATTTATTAAATCACTTAATTTTGTTTCAACTTCTGATTCTGGAACTCCAATAATAGAATAAATTTTTGAAACTACTTCTTCTTTCTTAAATTTTTCTTCAATTAATTTAACAGTTTTTTCAAGCATTGGTTTAAGTTCATTTGGAGGTCCCGGTAATATCAAAATCAACTTATTATTTTTTTCAATTAACATTCCAGGTGCAGTTCCATTTTCGTTTTCAATTATTTGACTACCTTCAATTATATATGCCTGTCTTTTATTTATTTCTGGTGGTGTAATATTTCTTCTTTTAAATTTTTCTTCTATATTTTTCCAGATTTTCTCATCAAAAATAAGTTTTCTATTTAATGCTTCTGCTATTGCCTCCCTTGTTAAATCATCAAAAGTTGGTCCAAGTCCTCCTGTGATTATTATAAGGTCTGATTCCTCAAAAGAATTTAGAAATGTTTTTTTTATTTCCTCTTTATTATCACCAACAACTGTACATCTTGATATTTTAAACCCTGACTGCAACAAAATTCTTGAAATTAAATTTATATTTGTATTTACTCTATCAAAAAGTAATTCAGAGCCAATATTTATAACCTCAACTCTCATTTTTATAGATTTTCTTTCTTAATTATTGACTGGTCAAAAAGATTATAAATTTTAACAGACTTTTCACTTAAGTCAATCATTGCGGAGGTGGGTATTTTTTCCTTTGGGATAGAAGGACTTCCTGGATTTAAAATTATAATATTTTCTATTTTTTCAAGTGAAGGTATATGAGTATGTCCTGAAATTAAAAAATTAACCTTCCATTTTTTTCCAAGTTCTGTCCATTCTTCTTTTCTAAAAATATGTCCATGTGATACAATAAATCTCAAATTATTTATTTGATAAAAAAGAAAAGGACTTGCCATTGGAATGTTTAAAAATGTCTGGTCAACTTCTGAATCGCAGTTTCCTTTTGATATTAAAAGTGGAATTTTTAAACTGTTAAATATATTCAATAATTCCTTTGGAGAATACTTTTCAGGAACTGGATTTCCTGGTCCATGGTTAAAGAGGTCTCCACAATGAATTATAATATCAGAATCTTTTAAAATTTCCCATCCTTTTTCCCAACCACCCAAACTACCGTGAGTATCACTTATAATTCCTATTTTCATATTTTTTATTTTAGATTTATTTTAGGTTCTGTTGAAACACGACCATCTGGATAAATAATTGAATATCTTCCTGTATGGGGAGGTGGAATATCTTTACTTACTGCTGTCATTTCAGTTAAAAGCCATGTTGAAGAGGATAAATCTTCTAACCTTCTTCCGTTTACATTATCATTCCATATATAATTTGTTCCATATTTATTAAGTTCATCAGGTAATGAAGGACAGAATAATACCTTACCTTTTATATTATAAGATTTTAAAATATTATGGATTCCTTTTTGATCATTAATTGAAGATGGGAAAAATTTTGCATCAGGTAATCTATCATTGTCCTGCTGGAACATAACAAGTGCCTGATATATCTGTTTTAAATTGTTTAAACAATCAGTTGCTTTACCTCTCTGTATTGCTGCGGTATATACACTCAAAGAAAGAGATGTTACAATTCCTGCTACAAAAGTTACTTCTACCAATGTGAACCCTTTTTTTCTCATATTTTTATTTTAACTTTAAATTAAGTGGATGTCAAATGCAAGTTGTTTTTTGACATAAAAACGTAGGTGAAGTAAACTTTTAAAAATGATTTATAGAGTAACAGAAATTTTCTATTCATTACAGGGAGAGGGATTGTTACAGGGTTTACCTTTTATTTTTCTGAGATTTTCCGGATGTAATCTGAAATGTTTTTTCTGTGATACAAAATATGCATGGAAAAAAGGAAAGAAAATGACTGAAGGAGAAATCTTAAAAGAAATAGAAAAATTTGAATGTAAAAGGGTCTGTTTTACAGGTGGAGAACCATTTTTACAGGAAATTGAGTGTATTTTAAAAATATTGAAAGAAAAAAAATACTGGATATCAGTTGAAACAAATGGAACAATCTGGAAAGACATAAAATTTGACTGGATTACTGTAAGTCCTAAAATTGAAGGGATGAAATTTCATAAGTGTGGTTATGATGAAAGATTTAGAGATACAGGTGATGAATTTAAATATGTGATAGTTGATGAAAAAACTTTTGATTTTATTGATGAAAAAATAAAAAAACCTGTAATTTTACAACCTGTGAATAATGACCCTGTAATTTCAGAAAAAATAGTTGAATTTTTAAAAAGCAAACAGAAAGATAACTGGTATTTAAGATTACAAATACATAAAATACTAAAAATAAAATGAAAAAAGCAATATGTCTTGTTTCAGGTGGAATTGATAGTTTTGTTACAGCAGCAATTGCAAAAAAAATGGGATATAAAGTTTACTGTCTGACAGTGGATTATGGACAGAAGGCAAGGAAAGAAATAGAAGCATCAAAAAAAGTTGCAGAATTTTTAAAGGCAGAAGAACATAAAATTTTAAAAATTGACCTGTCTTTTTTGAAATCGGCTTTAACAAGAAATGAAATAAAAATACCTGAAAAAAAAACAAAAGATATTCCACCTACCTATGTTCCAGCAAGAAATACAATATTTATATCTCTTGCTCTTGGTTATGCTGAAAATGTTGGAGCAGATGCAATATTTATAGGTGTTAACTCAGTTGATTTTTCAGGTTATCCTGATTGCAGACCCATTTATATAAAAAGATTTCAGAAACTGATAGATGTAGCAACAAAAAGAACACTTGAAGGGAAAAAAATAAAACTTATTACCCCAATAATAAATTTTTCTAAAAAACAAATAATTAAAAAAGCAATTTCTCTTGGTCTTGATTTATCAATAACATGGTCATGCTATAAAAATGAAGAAAAACCCTGTGGAAAATGTCCAAGTTGTAGAATTAGAGAAAAGGCGCTTTCTGAATTGTTTTCAGAAAAAACTAAGAAAAAACACTGAAGAAATGTAAAAAGAAATCATCAGGTTTAACATTAAAAGCGACATTAATATTCCCTTTTTCATCTTCAATAAAACCTGTTATTCCAAATTTTTCCTTATTTTCTATATTAACATTTACCTTTCCTTTTTTAAATTCACATATATCCTTTTTAAATAAAACAGTTGCTGCAAGTGGGTCATGAAAAGTTATTGTATCCCTTCCTCTGAACCATATTTCAGCAAAATTTAAAACTTCTTTTAACAAACTTTTTTTTGAAAATTTCTCAATGACCTCATTTTTTTTCATTATAACTTTTGTGGTAACATCAAGACCACAAACATAAACATTCTTTATATTACTTGAAAAAACTATATGTGCAGCAATAGGGTCACAGATTATATTCCATTCTCCCTTTTTTTCTCCAAAAAACATTCCTCCCATTATGTAGAGTCCTTTTAATAAATCAGGAATTTCAGGGTCAAAACTGAAAAGAATTCCTATATTTGTTAATGGTCCAATTGTAATTAAATTTATTTCACCTGGATTTTCCCTAATTGTTTTCCTTAAAAAATTTAACCAGGCAAACTTCTCACATGATTTTCTATATGAAATTTTTTCAAGATATTCAAATTGAGGGCATATTTTCTGTTTTTGTTCA
>DAORXQ010000088.1 GCA_035371905.1 bacterium
TGGGCAAAAAACGCCAGAAAAAACACTTGGAATTTTTCAAATTCCAGTGTTTTATGTATGTGGTTCAGTAAGTATTTACCCACAAAAATAGTTTGCTATAAAATCCTGATTTAATTTTATGATTGAAAGTTTTATAATTAGTGTTAAAATTTTAAAAATGGAAAAGGTAATCAATGAAGTATTAAATGTTTTTAAAAAAATAAAGAAAGAGGAATTTGAAGAATTTGAAAAAGTAATTTTAAAGAGTAAAAAAATTTTTGTTTTTGGAACAGGAAGAAGTGGTTTTATTGGGAGATGTTTCTGTATGAGATTGTTTCATCTTGGTTTTGATTCCTATTTTGTAGGCGAAATCATAACACCTGCTTTTACAGAAGAAGACCTAATAATTTTTATTTCAGGAACAGGAGAAAAATCAATTGTTTTACAGATAGCAAAAATATGTAGAAAAGAAAAGGGGAGAATTTTAACTATAACTGCAAATAAAAAAAGTAAACTTTCAAAAATTTCGGATTACCTAATTTATATTCCAGTTGAAAATTCAATTCAGTTTGGGAATTCCTTATTTGAACAGGTATGTTTTTTATTCCTTGATAGTTTTATCCAGTTTTATATTGAAAAACACAGGATAAATGAAGATTTGATGAAGAAAAGACATACAAATTTAGAATAATGGAAACAAAAGTTATAATTGATTCTTTAAAAAGAGTTCAATATTCAAGATGTGAAAAGGGAATTTTTTCTGCGATTGAACATTTCGGTTTTTATTATAAAATCATTGATCTTGCATTTGAAAGATTTTTTGAAAGAGAAATTGAAAATACAAACTTAATTATTATTGGACAGGAAGGACTTGGTTTTTCCTTTGGAGAGATAGAAACAGATATTATATTAAAAAATCTCTATTCAGGTGTTGGAGTTGTTATTTTTGACGGCTATATTTCTTCATATCCATCGAGTTTTTTAAAAGCACTTAAAATAGGAAATTTAACTCCTAAAATGACATCAAAGATAAAACTTGAAAAGACAGCGTGGATTTGTGAAGGGACCTATTGTGATGAAGTTGTGTTGAAAAATGAAATAATGTATTATTCTGCCGAAGTTGAAAAAAAATTCTGGAAACCATTTCTTTACAGTGAAAATGGAGAAATTTGTGGTATTTATGGAAGATTTGGAAAGGGTAAAATTGTTTTATTTTTTACTTCTGCAGGTCTGTGGCAGGATGAAATTCTTGGACATACAGAAGGGCTTGACGATGTTTTTTTCAGAAGTTTAATCTGGGCAAGTAAAAAACCATTTATAACAAAAACAATACCACCTTTTATTACTGCAAGGATTGACGATGTTTCTGCGTCAGGAAGTAGGGTTGCAAGATATAAAGAAACAGTGGAAAAATTCAGATATGTAGATGTTTTAAATAAGTATAAGATAATCCCAAATCTCGGACTATTTATTGATGATATAAAAGAAGATGACTTATTACCATTAAGAGAAAAATATTTTGAGAAACTGGCAGAATTTTCACCCCATGCTTTTTCAGACCCGAATAATATAAATGAATATCCAATTTATATGAAACATAATGGAGAGGAGTTTTCAGATAATGAAATAAAAGAAAATTTTTATAGAGTTGATAAAAAATTTGAGTATTTTGGAATAAAGCCATCAATAACTTTAAATGCTCATTTTGGAGAGATTGGACTTAAATCCTTACCGTATTTAAAAGAAAGAAATCAGAATTTTTTAATGAATATTATAAAGATAGGAAAAGCATATTCAGACCCAAAGGCACATATATGGGATTTAAAACCTTACGGAAGAATTAATTTTTCTTTGAGTGAAATACCGGAAGATAATTATTTTTTTAATGTTTTATCAATTCCTTTGAAAATAGAAGAAAATTTATATGATGAGAAAAAAGTAGATTTTGATTTTCTATATAAATGCACAAATTTCTGGAATGAGAATGAAAAAACTGATATTAAAAGGGCTATTAAAAGAGGAATCTTTCAGATTAAAAGAGGACTTGAAAATAAGTTTTTTGGATGTTTGATGACACATGAACAGAGGATTTCTTTTTTGAAAATAGAAGAGTGGGAAGAAATAGTAAGGGGAATAATAAGTTCAATAGGTATTAAAAACAAAATTTTTAAGAGTTATGATTATATAAGTTTATATTCCAGAAATTTAAAAGCAATTTCAATAGAGAAGATAGAACTTGATAAAAACTTGCAGATTATATTAAGGGGTAAAACAAAAATTTCTCTTTATTTGTACATTTTTTATGATAGGGATGAAGAGGTAATTGAAAATTTTCTTGAAATACCACCTTTTGAGAATTATACTACATTAAATTTTAAAATTTAAGGAGGGAATATGGAATTTAATAATCCTTTTTTGAAAGAGGGAAAATGGTTTAAGGGAAATGCTCATATTCATACGACAAATTCAGATGGAAAATTATCTCCAGAAGAAATTGTTGAGATTTATAGAGAAAACTTTTACAATTTTCTTTTTATTACAGACCATAATAAAATAACTGATTATCAAAGTCCATACGAAGATTTTCTTGTAATTAAAGGAGCAGAATATAGCAAAAACGGTTTTCATATTCTTGGGCTTGGTTTGAAAGAAAATTTTAACACTGAAAATCTGTCTCCTCAGGAAATAATAAATAAAATAAATGAACTTGATGGTTTTGTTGTTGTCTGTCATCCTTACTGGAGCGGGATAACAAGTATGGATATTCTTTCTTTAACTGGTTTTACAGGTATTGAAATATTTAATAATAGTTGTGAAATAGAAAAAGGGAAAGGTTATTCAACTGTTCATTATGATGAGGTCTTACAGAAAGGTATGAAAGTTTCTGGATTTGCCGTAGATGATAGTCATAGCAAAAAAGATATAATCGGTAGTTTTATAATGGTAAAAGCAAAATCTCTGGATACAGAAGAAATATGTGCCTCAATTAAAGATGGATTTTTTTATTCTTCCACAGGTGTAATTATAAATGACTTGAAATTTAAAGATGATATAATTAGAATTTCTTTTACTCCTTCTATTACAGTTGATATTATTGGTTATGGAGCGTCAGGCACAAGAGTTTATAATAATGGTAGAGAATTTGATTATGCAGAATACAGAATAAAGGGTCCAGAAAAATATATAAGGATTGAAATAACAGATAAAGAGAATAAAAAAGCATGGGTAAATCCATTTTTTTTATAAATAAGGAGGAAAAAAATGATAAAAATTGGATTTGTTGGATGTGGCGGAATTTCTTACAGACATTTAAATGATTTAAAAAATATGAAGGATGTTAAAATTGTTTCTGCTATTGAACCAAATGAGGATAATTTCAAAAAATTTCAGGATACTTACGGAGAAAAGTTGAATTTATATAAAGATGAAGAAGAAATGATTGAAAGGGAAAAACTTGATGGTGTTGTCATATGTACTCCCCATACTTTACATTTTTCTCAAATAAAAATTGCACTTCAGAAAGGTATAGATGTTCTTGTAGAAAAACCCGCAGTTGTTACTTATGAAGAAAGTATTGAAATAAGGAAATTAATTGAAAAAACGGGAAAGAATGTTGTTGTTGCATATCAAAGACATTATATGCCTGTTTTTAATGGTGCAAGAAAAATTATAAAAGAAAAATTTGGAAATATTATTTTTCTTTCAGGTTTTCTTGCTCAGTATTATTATGAGCCAATAAGTACAAGAAGACCATGGAGAATAAATCCTCAACTTTCTGGGAAGGGACAGTTAACTGATTCTGGAAGTCATTTTGTCGCTTTATTATTCTTTTTGACAGGACTTACTCCTGAAAAGGTGGCTTCATTTATTGATTTCAGAGGAGAAAAAGTTGATATGAATTCTGCGTTTATTGTGAAGTTTAAAGAAGGAGCAATAGGAAATTTTGGGATTCTTGCTTTTGACCCATCTTTTAGAGAAAACCTTTTTATATGGGATGATAAAAATAATGTTTTAAAGGTATCAGCAATGGAAAATTCTTATGCGCAGTTTAAAGGAGAAAAAGAGACAAAAAATATAGAAGGACTTGAAATTGATGTTAAAAATCCATCAGAGGACCTTATTAAATGTATAAAAAAAGAAAAAAAAACACATACTGACTGGAAGATAGTAGAAAATGTGTCTTTATTGAGTGATATGGTTTATAAAGCATATTTTGAAAGCAAAGTTTTAGAATTTTAAAATTTATGATAAAATTATTTTTTTAAAAATGGAGTTTAAAAAATGAAAATAATTGTATGTATAAAGCAGGTTCCAGAAGGACTTGATGTTAAAGTTGACCCTGAAACAAAAAGGATTGTAAGAGAAGGAGTAAAAAGTATAATAAATCCCTATGACCTTTATGCAATTGAAGAAGGAATAAGATTGAAAGAAAGATTTGGAGGCGAGACATGGGTAATTTCAATGGGGCCACCTCAGGCAGAAAGTGCAATAAGAGAAGCAATAAGTATGGGTATTGATAATGGGGTTCTTATAAGTGATAGAAAATTTGCTGGAAGTGATACCCTCGCAACTTCGTATACTTTATCACTTGGAATAAAAAAAATAGGTGAGTTTGATATTATTGTATGTGGAAGGGAAACTCTTGATGGTAGTACAGGTCAGGTTGGTCCTGGAATTGCTGAACATCTTGGAATATCTTATATTACATATGTAAGTAAAATTGTTGATATTAAAGATAATGAGTTTGAATGTATCCGGCTTATGGAAGACCATTATGAAATTGTAAAAACAAAATTACCAGTTTTAATAACAGTTGTTAAAGAAATAAATGTACCGAGAATTCCATCTTTAAAAAATATGATGAGGGCAAAGAAAATTGAAATACCTGTCTGGAAAGCAGAAAATCTCGGTGGAGATGAAAGTTTATTTGGCCAGGATGGTTCACCTACAAGAGTAATTGATGTTTGGATTCAAACAATAACAAAAGAGGGAAGAAAAGTTGAAGGAGAACCTGAATACCTCGTAGAAGAAATTATAAATGAACTTAAAAAGTTAGGAGTTATATAATGGGTATAAAGATTCTTTTTGAAAAATGTAATCTATGTAAAAAATGTGTTGAAAAATGTCCTTTTGGTGCAATTGAAATAAAAGAAAATAAGATTGAAATAAATGAAAAATGTACTTTATGCGGGTTATGTGTTAAGGTATGTTCTGAAAAAGCACTTATAAAAGAAGTTGAGAGTAAAAAAGAGTTAAATTTAGATGAATTTAAAGGAATATGGTTTTTTGCAGAAACAAGAAATGGAGAAATTGCTTCTGTTTCTTATGAAATGCTTTCTGCTGCAAAAAAGTTGAATAAAAAATTGAATGAAGAAATCTGTGGTATCTGTTTTGGTAAAAATATAAAGGATAAAGTGAATAATCTTCTAAAAAGGGGAGCAAACAAAGTATATTTGATTGATGATGATGTTTTTTGTGAATTTAAAGAAGAGACATACTCAAAAGCACTTGCATATTTAATTCAGAAATATAAACCAAATATTGTAATTGCTGCTGCTACAATGATAGGAAGAAGTTTTATTCCTTCTGTTGCAGTTAAAGTAAAAACAGGACTTACCGCAGATTGTACAGATGTTGATATTGATGAAAAAACAGGGCTTTTAATCCAAACAAGACCTACTTTCGGTGGAAATTTAATGGCAAAAATTATATGTGAAAAACACAGACCCCAAATGGCAACTATAAGACCAAAGATATTTGAACAGGCAAAAGAAGAAGGAAATATAAAGGGAGAAATAATTGAAGAAAAAGTTGAATTTGAAATAGAAAACAGAATTAATATATGTGGAAGGGAAAAGGTAGAAAATGTTGTTGACCTTCAGGAAGCAGAAATAATTGTTTCTGGTGGAAGAGGATTAAAAGAGGGGAAAAATTTTGAATTGATTCGTGAACTTGCTGATTTATTGAAAGGTGCTGTTGGTGCTTCCCGTGCTGCTGTTGATTCGGGGTGGATTCCTTATCCACACCAGGTAGGTCAGACAGGAAAAACAGTAAAACCAAAAATTTATATTGCATGTGGAATTTCAGGAGCAATTCAGCATCTTGCAGGAATGCAGACATCTGATTATATAATTGCTATAAATAAAGACCCTGATGCACCTATTTTTAAAGTTGCTAATCTTGGAGTGGTTGGAGATATATTTGAAGTTTTACCAATCTTGATAAAAAAGATTAAGGAAACAGGAGGTAAATGATGGAAATAGGACTTATTTATGCTTTGATTGGAGGAGCACTTGCCATTTTTTTATGTGGTGCTGGTTCAAGCATTGGGATAGGATATGCTGGAAGAGAAGCAAATGGGGTATTGTCTGAAGAACCGGAAAAATTTGGTACGATGCTTTTACTCGTTGCTTTACCAGGAACACAGGGTATTTATGGATTTTTAACTGGTTTTCTTGTGATGATGAAAATAGGAATTCTTGGTGGAAATATATCTGCTATTTCTTCTTCCACTGGACTTCAAATTTTAATTTCATGCCTACCCATTTCAATTTCAGGACTTGTATCTGCAATTCATCAGGGAAAGGTATGTGCTGCTGGAATTGCTGTTGCTTCAAAACATCCAGAAGCAAGTATGAAAGCACTTGTTTATGGAGCACTTGTTGAAACATATGCAGTTTTGGGACTTGTTGCTTCAATATTTTTATTGATGGGAGTAAAGGTATAAAAATGGTTGAAAAACTTATAAATAAATTGATTGAAGAGGCAAAGAAAAA
>DAORXQ010000089.1 GCA_035371905.1 bacterium
CTGTTATTGAAAATTTACCAATTGATGATAGATTTACAATGTGTAATATGGCTATCGAGGCAGGTGGGAAAAATGGAATAATAAAACCTGACAGAATCACAGAAGAATATTTGAAAGAAATAGGTTTAGATATAAAAATTGACGAGAATTTAAAAACAGACAGCGAAAATGATTATGAAAAGATAATAGAGATAGATGTTAGTAAAATTGAGCCGCAGGTTTCTGCACCCCATCTTCCAAGCAATTCAAAAAGTGTAAGAGAATATTCAAATGTTAAAATTGACCAGGTAGTTATTGGTTCATGTACAAATGGAAGAATAAGTGATTTAAGAAAGGCAGCAAAAATTCTTAAAGGTAAAAAAATTCATCCAGAGGTAAGATGTATAATAATTCCTGCAACTCAAAAAGTATATAAACAGGCATTAAAGGAAGGGTTAATTGATATATTTATTGAATCTGGTTGTGTTATTTCTCCTCCTACCTGTGGTCCTTGTCTTGGCGGTCATATGGGAGTTCTTGCAAAAGGTGAAGTGGCGATAGCGACTACGAACAGAAATTTTATAGGAAGAATGGGACATCCTGAAAGTTATGTATATCTTTCCAATCCTGAAGTTGCTGCTGCAAGTGCTGTAAAGGGTAAAATATCTCATCCAGAGGAGGTATAAATGAAAGTAAAAGGAAAAGTATGGAAATTTGGAGACCATATAAATACAGATGATATAATTGCAGCAAGATATTTAAATACAACTGATGAAAAAGAACTTGCAAGTCATTGTTTTGAAGTAATAAGACCTGAATTTTCAAAAAATGTAAAAAAAGGAGATATTATTGTTGCTGGAGAAAATTTTGGCTGTGGTAGTAGTAGAGAGCATGCACCAATTTCAATTAAAGGATGTGGTGTTTCTGCTGTTATTGCTAAGAGTTTTGCAAGAATATTTTTCAGAAACTCAATAAATATAGGACTTCCTTTAATTGAACTTAAAGAGGTAGATGAAATAGAAGAAGGCGAAGAACTTGAAATTGATTTTGATGAAGGAATTATAAAAAATTTAAATACCGGAAAAACCTATAAATTTCAAAAATATCCTGAATTCTTGCAAAATATAATAAACAGTGGTGGATTAATGTCCCTCGCCAGAAAAACAGTTGAAAAAAAATGAAAATACTTGAAACAAATTTAAATTTTGAAATAGAAGAATTTAAAAAACCACTTGGATTTAAAGGAAAGTTTTTAAAAGGAGCGTGGCAGGTAATAACATATTTTAAAAGTGAGAATAATTTTTCTATAGGTCTTGGAACTCAAAGTGTTTTATGGTCTGATAATAATATCTTCAATGAAAACAGTGAAGCGGGTGGAAATGCATTGATGTTTGCCACAACTCAATATGCCATAAAACTATTAAAGAATAGAGAAATTGAAAATCCTGTAAAAATCTTAGAAGAAATTTTTGAAGATGTCCACAATTATGCCAAAAAAATAACAGCCAGAAAAGATTTAAGAGAAACATTTACTTTAAATTCTCTTGTTAGTGTTGATAATGCTTTATGGATTCTTTATGCTAAGGAAAAAAATATCTGTGATTTTCTGGAAATGATTCCTGAAGAATATCGTTTACCTTTGAAATACAGACATAAAAAAATTGCCTGCATTCCTTTAATTTCCTATGCTGTTTCAATTGAAGAAATAGAAAAAATGATAAAAGAGGGTTTTTTTGTCCTGAAAATTAAAATTGGTTCTGACCCTGATAATGATGGAGACAGGGAAAAAATGCTTAAATGGGATATGGAGAGAATAAAGAAAATTCATGAAAAATTCAAAAACTATGAAACCCCTTATACAGAAAATGGAAAATTACCCTATTATTTTGACGCAAATGGTAGATATGATTCAAAGGATAGATTAAAAAAATTAATAGATTTTATAGATAAAATCGGTGCACTTGAACAGGTAATAATAATAGAAGAACCATTTCCAGAAGAGTTAGAAATAGATGTTAAAGATATCCCTGTAAGAATTGTTGCCGACGAAAGTGCACATACTGATAAAGATGTTATAAAAAGAAGACAGATGGGATATAAAGGTGTTGCATTAAAACCAATTGCAAAAACTCTGAGCATGACTTTGAAAATTATAAATGAAGCGGAGAAAAATAATATTGATTATTTTTGTGCTGACCTTACTGTAAGCCCATTCATTGCGGAATGGAATAAGAATTTAGCAGTAAGAATAAAGTTATTTCCTGAATTAAAAATACCATTTTTTGAATCAAATGGATTTCAGTATTACAAAAACTGGGGAAAACTTTTAAAATATCATCCTTGTTATGGAAAAAAATGGATAAGTCCTGAAAACGGGATATTTAATCTTGATGATGAATTTTATAAATTAAGCGGTGGTATATTTGAAACACCAAAACATTATAAAAATCTTGTTATTTAAAGAAAGGAGCAAAAATGAGGAAAAAATATAAAATAGGAGTTATTGGAGGTGATGGTATCGGTCCTGAAATTATAAAAGAAGGAATGAAGGTTGTTGAAAGTGTAAGTGAGGTCTGTGAATTTAAAGTTGAATGGGTAGAATATGATTTTGGTGGAGATAGATATTTGAAAACAGGAGAAACATTACCTGATAGTGCAATTGAAGAATTTAAAAAACTTGATTCTATTTATCTTGGAGCAGTTGGTCATCCTGATGTTCCTCCAGGAATTCTTGAAAAAGGAATACTTCTTAAAATCAGATTTGAACTTGACCAGTATATAAATTTAAGACCTGTAAAACTTTATCCTGGAGTTGATTGTCCTTTAAAGAATAAAAAACCAGAGGATATTGATTATGTTGTTGTAAGGGAAAATACAGAAGGACTATACTGTGGAATTGGAGGGAATTTTAAAAAGGGAACACCAGATGAAATTGCAACTCAACTATCAATAAATACAAGGAAAGGCATTGAAAGATGTATAAGGTATGCTTTTAAACTTGCAGAAAAAAGAAATAAAAAGAAGACATTAACAGTTGTTGATAAGGCAAATGTTTTAACTTATGAGGGAGATTTATGGAGGAGAACTGCAACAGAATTATTAAGAGAATTTCCCGATATTAAACTTGACTTTGCTTTTGTTGATGCTACATGTATGTGGATGGTAAAAAATCCTGAATGGTTTGATGTTATAGTTACAAATAATATGTTTGGAGATATAATTACAGACCTTGGAGCAATAACTCAGGGTGGACTTGGAATAGCGGCTGGTGGAAATATAAATCCTGAAGGAGTAAGTATGTTTGAACCAATTCATGGTTCTGCACCGAAATATGCTGGAAAAAATGTTGCCTGTCCACTTGCGACTATATCTGCAGGCGGAATGATGCTTGAACAACTGGGTGAGATAAAAGCATCTGAACTTATAGAAAAAGCGATTATAAAAGCATTATCAGAAGGTTATATTAAATCACTTGAGGCGGGAAAAATGGGGATGAGTACAAGTGAAGTTGGTGATTTAATATCAAAATTTGTCAAAGAGGTAAAATAAACTTTTTATATATTTTAATCGTCCAAATTTTGGACTGGCACCGAATAAAAAGGAGGTGAGGCATGATGAGAAAATTTATAACGACATTATCCTGTATTTTATTTCTTACCTCAATGGGAATTTCTCTTTTTGCTAAAGAAGGGAAAGAAAAGGGAGAAAAGAAAGAAAAACCGAAAGTTGATATCAAACATGCATATGGTGAGATAACCAAATTAGATTTAGAAAATTATTCAGTAACAATAAAACAGGATGATGGAACAGAAATAACATTAAAAGCAACAACAGAAAAAACTAAGGAGATGCTGAAAAATTTAAAAGTCGGAGATAAGGTAAAAGCAGTATATTTTGAAAAAGATGGAGAACTTGTAATTGGGAAAATCGGAATACCAAAAAGTGATGGCAAAAAAGAACATAAAAAGGAAAAACTAACTCAATAATAACTTTTTTCTTCTTTGGTGCCAGTCCACTTTTTAAAAAAATATCAAAAAACCATTTTCAGGATGGAAAAAGAGTTCATAAAGGACTTTTTCAAATTTATCACCCTTTTGTTTTAAAAATTGTTTTTTGACTTTTCCGAGGATATAACTTAAAATCTGGACATTTTCAGCACCTGCATTTAGATAATCAAGCATATGTCTTCCTGTATAAACTCCACCTGTTGCAGAAATACAAAATTCAGGAAATATTCTTTTTACTTCCTTTATTACTTTTAAATTTTTTTCCCTCAATTCAGTTCCTCCCCATGCTGAATTTATCCCTTCATTAAAAATCCTATTTCCTATAACAATACCATCACTTTTTCCATTTCTTGCTTCTTCAACAAGTTTTATCTGAAAATCAATACCATAATTAAGATTTAAAAGTTTTGGATAAACAATTATATCAGTAAAATTTTCTTTAAGTAATTCTGGTATTTCTCTGTATAACCTGCATATATTTTCTTTCTCAATAATTTTTTTGTTATTTTTTAACCCTGGACAGAAATCTATCTCAAATATTCTGTATCCTGTATCATAAAGTTTTCTCACTGTATATAACCATTCTTCTTTTTTTATTTCTTCCTCAGGTTTCGGCAGATGACATAAAATTGATGCAACTATCAAGAATTTACTGTCTGAAAAATTATAAACATCTCTGGCAAATTCCATATATTCTGTAAGATTTCTGGTATCTGCCCTTCCATCCCATAAAATTACAGGATAAGCACCTTCTTTATCATCTTTTTCATAAACTGTTTTAAGATATGTCATTTTTTTTCTGTATTCTTTCATTGAACAATTACCATTTTCATCCTCTCCAACAACAGATTTTAAAACACATCCGGAATATCCTGCTTTTTTTATCCTTTCTATCTGTCCCTTTTCTCTTGTTAACTGTCCAGGAGCAACAATAACAGGATGATTTAATGTGAAGTTTCCATATTTTGCTTTTAAGTCAATCCCGAGTTCATCTTTTACAATTTCAGAGAATTTCTCATCTATTGGATTTTCAAGATAGTATTTTTTTAATTCTTCAAATTTTTTCTTCTTATCCATTTTTAAATTCCTCATAAAGTTTTCTTATTTCTTCTTTTTCTTCTTTACTTAATGGTAAAAGTGGACTTCTTACAAGTGAATTTTTAAATATACCCATACATACAAGAAATTCCTTTATCCTTGCCCTGTAATCCCTGACAGGTCTTTTGAAACAATATACACAGATTTTTTCTATTTTCCTGAATAAGTTTAAACCCTCATCAAATTTTTTCTCCTTAATCTTTTTTATTACATCAACCTGTATATCTGTAAAAATTGAACCAAAACCTATTAATGCACCATCTGCTCCAAGAAGAAATGATTCCGGAATAAAATTGTCATTACCTGTTAAAATTTCTATCTTTTTTGAAAGTGTATTTAAAAAATCAACAGTTTCTTTAAATTTTAAAGCATCAAATGTCGCTTCTTTTATTGCTACTACATTTTCAATTTCAACAAGTTCTTTAAGTGTTTCAAAATGATAAAATGTCCCTCCAAGTGCTTCCTGGAGTTGAAATATAATCATTCCAATTCCAATCTTTGAAATCTCTTCATGATATTTTATTATTAGATTATCTTTTGCCGGTCCACCTTTAAATGCTGGATGGGGAAACACAAGAAAATAATTAACTCCAAGGTCTTTAAATTCTTTACCAGATTCAATTACATCTTTTGTTGTCTGTCCTCCAAGTCCACTTATAAGAGGAATTTTATCTCCAATTATTTCCTTTATTATTTTTATATTTCTCTTTCTTTCTTCATGGGTTAAAAAATGTCCTTCTCCTGCATCACTATTTATAACAAGACCTTTAATTTCAAATTTGCTTATCCACTCAACATATTTCCTTAAAACTTCTTCATCTACTTCATAATTCTCTTTATATGGTATAACTATTGCAGGAAGTAAACCATCAAGTTTTTTCATTTTATCCTCCTTTTCTTTTATTTTAAAAATTATTTTTAAAAAATATTAGGATAAATTTAAATATATTTAGCACAAAAATTGATTAAATTTCCCTATACTTTGAAGGTGGAATACCTTCAATTTTTTTAAATATTCTTGTAAAATAATTCTGGTCATAAAATCCACATCTTCCAGCAATTTCCTTTATTTCAAGTGTTGTATTTTTTAAAAGTTCTTTTACATATTCAATTTTAATATCATGCATAAATCTTGTAAATGAACGACCTGTAAATTCTTTTATAATCTTCTGGATATAGTTTACAGAAAAGTAATAATTTTTCGCAATTTCTTTTATTGTCACCTGTTTTTCAATATTTTCAGTTATGAAATTTACGACTTTCTTAAAAATAATCTCCTTTTTAGATGCCTTCTTTTCTACTATTTCTCTTCTTTCAAGATAGGAAGTTAAAAATTCATTTATTAATAAAAGTAAATATCCTTCAATAGAAATTATATAACCAAATTTCTTTTCAGAGAGATTTTCATCAATTTTTTTTATCAGGTTTTCAACTTCATTTTTTCTATCTTCTTTTACAGTCCAAACATCTGGTTTTTTACCATAAAATAATTTAAGTATTTTGAAAAAACCCTTAGAAAGTAAAGAACTGTCTGAATTTT
>DAORXQ010000090.1 GCA_035371905.1 bacterium
ATTTCATCAGTAACGGTCTATCCTTTTTTGATATTGTTCTTTTATAAATTTCTTCAGGCGTTGCTTTTAAACATATCAGAATTCCATTTTTTTTTAAATTATTGTAATTTTTTTCTCTTATAACAGCACCTCCTCCTGTTGCAATAACACAATTTTTATAATTTGATACCTCTTCAATAATTTTTTCTTCTATTTCTCTAAAATATTCCTCTCCTTTAACTTCAAATATTCTTACAATTCTATCTTTTTCTCTTTCTTCTATTAATTTATCAGTATCAACAAAATTCATATTTAACCTCTTAGCAAGTAATATTCCTACCTCAGTTTTGCCTGTTCCCATAAAACCAATAAGTACAATATTCTTTTCCATTTATTAAAAGATTTTTAAAACCAGTATTTTTTTATTCTTTCAATATAAATTCTATAATTTTCTTTTAAATCATTGAGAGAATCACCAGCAAACTTCTCTATATATTCAGAGGCGAGAATAAAAGCAAGTAAATTTTCTCCGATTATTGAGGCAGGAACAACTGCGCATATATCACTTCTTTCATATTCATATTTTTTTTCTTTAAAATCCCTTATATCAAAAGATAAAAGTCCTCTTTTAACAGTCGGTATTGGTTTGAAAAAGCATTTTATCCATAAATCATTTCCATTTGTTATTCCACCCTCTATGCCACCAGAATTATTTGTTTTTCTGTAAACTTTATTTTTATAAAAAATCTCATCATGGAATTCAGAACCAAATAATTTGCTTCCTCCGAATCCAAGTCCTATTTCAATACCCTTAACTCCGGGGATACTCATCAAAACATATGAAATCTTTGCATCTATTCTCTTTTCCCAGTGGACATAACTGCCAAGACCGGGACAGATACCCTCAACTATAATTTCAAAAATCCCTCCTATGGTATCTCCTTTTTCTCTTGCTTTATCTATTTCTTCCATCATTTCTTTTTCTCTTGAAAGACATCTAACAGGTGAATTTTCTATTTTTTCATAACTCTTTTTTATTTCTTCTATGCTTCCTTCATCTTCTATTTTTCCTATTTTTTTTACCCTGCTATAAAATCTGACATTAAACTCTGAAAGAAGTTTTTTACATATTGCTCCAATTGCTACTCTCATAGCTGTTTCTCTCGCACTTGCTCTTTCAATCACATTTCTTAAATCCTCATAATTATATTTTAAAAACCCACATAAATCAGCATGTCCTGGTCTCGGTATATATCTTTCTTTTCCCTCTTTCTTCTTTTTAAAATCCATAAATTCTTTCCAGTTTTCCCAGTCCTTATTTTCAATTAAAAGAGATATTGGAGCACCTGTTGTTTTACCATTACGAATACCACTTAAAATTTCAACTTTATCCTTCTCTATCTTCATCCTTTCTCCTCTGCCATATCCTTTCTGTCTTCTTTCAAGTTCTTTATTTATATCTTCTACATCAATGGATAAATTCGAGACCATACCTTCAAGAATTCCAATTAGACATTTTCCATGAGATTCACCAGCAGTAAGAAATCTTAACATCTTTTCTCCTTAAATTTTAAATACCTGTCTATAATTATAACTTAAACTTTATTTTTTAAAAAGCCCGCGGCCGGATTTGAACCGGCGACTTACGCATTACGAATGCGTCGTTCTACCACTGAACTACACGGGCACATTTATAATTTTACCATTTTTTAAGAGATATTTTTAGTTAAGAAGGAAAGAAGATAAAGTTTATCAGCAGATTAATATTAAACCATTATTACTTAAAAATGTTTTGCAAATTGAAAAGTTTGAATATTTTTATTAAATGATACATCTATTTCTAAAATTTTTTTTATTTAAGAACGACGAGATTTAAGTTTTTTATAAAATAGCCCTGAATTCTTCTAAATACTCATTTAAAATTTTCCTATCTTTGCTTTCAATAATCAATCTTAAAATTGGTTCGGTTCCAGAAGGTCTTATGTGAATCCAGCCATCTTTTCTTACTATTTTTACTCCATCAAGATAATCTATCTTTTCTTTGCTGTACTTGTTTTTTATCTTTTTCAGTATTTCTTTAATTTTATGGGGTTCAATTTTATATTTTTCTTTTACCATAAAATATTCAGGAAATTCAGAAACTACTTCCGATATTTTTTTTTCTTTTCTCGATATATAATCAAGAATTAAAGCCATACCAACAAAACTATCCCTTCCATAGTGAACAGATGAATAAATAACTCCTCCATTCCCCTCACCACCTACTAATGATTTAATTTTTTTCATTTTTTCAACAACATTTACCTCACCAATTTTTGTTCTGTAAACTTTCACACCAAATTTTTCTGCAATTTCATCTATAACCATTGAGGTTGAAAGATTGACTACTACAGGACTCTTTATTTTTTCAAGAATATTTTTTACACATATAGCAAGAACCATCTCCTCTCCAATTATATTTCCCTTTTCATCAACAATTGCCAATCTGTCTCCATCAGGGTCCTGTGCAAAACCAATATTTGCATTTTTTTCTTTAACAATTTTTGATAATTGTTTTAATGTTTCTTTTTTTGGTTCAGGGTCATGAACAAAAATACCATACGGTTTTTCATTTATTATTTCCACTGTACAGTTCATATTTTCAAGAAATTTTTTTGTGAAAATAGCACCTACTCCCTGACATACATCAACTATTATTTTTAGTTTTTTCTCCTTTATTTTTTCTATATCTACATTGTTATAAATTTCTTGGAAGTATATATCTTCAATTTGTGTTTCAGTTTTGATTCTACCCGGTTTTTTTGATAAGGAAATTTCAGTTTTTTTGTATATCTCTAACAATTTTCTATTTTCTCTTTCATTCAGAAAAGTTCCCTTTGTTGATAAAAACTTAATTCCATTATACTGGAAAGGATTATGACTTGCTGTAACTATTACACCCCCCGCTCTTTTATTTTTTTCCACTGCAAATTCTATTATTGGAGTTGGCATAATTCCAAGGTCAATAACATTTTTCCCTTTTGCAAGAAGTGAAGAAATTAAAGCATATTTTAAAACTTCACTGGAAATTCTTGTATCAGTCCCGATATAAATATTTTTTTCTTTCAAATAAAATCCATAAGCAAGTCCAAATTTGTAAGCAATTTCCGGAGTTAATTCTGAAGGATATATTCCTCTTATTCCTGCAACACTTATTTTAAGTTTTTCAATCATATCACACTCTCTACTTTCAATATTTTCAATAATTCATCCAGATAAATCAAATATTTTTCTATTCCATATTTTTTTAAATTCTCTATTCTTACACTATCTTCTATTTTAAAGGGTCCAACTTTTGTTCTTATAAGTTTATTCTGTGTACCGCCACAACCAAGTTTTTCGCCGATATCTCTGCATAAAGACCTTACATAAGTTCCTTTAGAACATAAAACTTTAAATTCAATATAAGGAAGAGCAATTTTTAAAATTTCTATTTTTTTTATGATAACTTTTCTTGGAGGTGGTTGTATTTTTATTCCTTTTCTATAATATTTGTATAAAGGTTTTCCTTTATATTTAATTGCTGAAATAAAAGGTGGTATTTGTTCAGTTTCTCCTTCAAAACTTTTAATTACCTCAATTATTCTTTCTTCATTTAAATTTTTTATCTGTTTTTCTTCTATTATTTTTCCCTCTATATCATCTGTATCTGTTTTAATACCGAGAAGAACTTCTGCAATGTATTCTTTATCAAAATTCAGAAATTTATTTGAAAGTTTTGTCATTCTTCCAAAAAGTAGGATTAATACCCCTTCTCCAATTGGGTCAAGGGTTCCTCCATGTCCTATTTTATCTTTAAAATTAAATTCTTTTTTTATTATCCTGATTACATCGTAAGAGGTTATTCCTCCTGGTTTATATACATTTATTATTCCATCCATCTCAGTTCTTTTTTAATTAAGGATTCAACTTCTTCCATTTTTTTATTTTCAATAAAACAGCCTGCTGCTTCTCTATGCCCTCCTCCACCAAATTTTTTTGCAATATTTTCAACATCAACCTTACCTTTACTTCTCATACTAACCTTAATACCATTTTCTTTTTCTTTAAATAAAACACCGACTTCAATTCCTTTTATAGAAATTAAAAAATCCACAAATCCTTCTGTATGTTCTTCTTTTGCTTTTGCTTTTTTGAAAAATTCAGCAGGAACTCTCATAAAACATATTTTTTTTCTTTTATCAAATTTCAGTGTTTCAAGTGCCAGTTTAAAAAGAATGACCGATTTTATTGATTTTTCAAAAAATATTTTTTGAGCGATTTTTTCAGGATTAATTTTTGTATCAATTAAATTTTTAGCAATGTCCATTGTATATTTACTTATGTGGTGTAGAAAACCGCATGTATCATATATAATTGAAGTATATAAACAGGTAGCAATTTTTTTATCAATATGTTTCAACTCTTCACATAAAAAATATGTCATTTCTCCTGTTGAAGAAAAAACAGGATTAATCCAGTTAATATTACCGAATTCAGAATTAGTTATGTGGTGGTCAATATTTATAATAAAAGGAATTTTCTTTATAATTTCCTTGACATTCCCTATTCTTTCTAAGTTACCACTGTCTAGTATAATTCCAACTTCAAAATTATCTATTTTTTTTATTTTGGAAAATATTTTTATATGTTTTGAATATGGAAGGAATTTAAATATTGCTGGTATTGAATCCTGATTTATTATTTCCACATGCTTATTTAACTTTTTTAGACATATATAAAGAGCAATTTCACTTCCAATTCCATCACCATCAATATTGATATGTGAAGTTATAAGAAATGAATTTTTATCCTTCATTACTTTAATTATTTCTTCAATCTTTTTTTTATCAAGTGGAGATAACTTTACTTCCATAAAGAATCTCCTTTATAGTTTTTTTCAATTCCTCAATCCCTTCCTTTGTCTTTGCTGAAACAAAAATAAAATCAGGATATCTACTTTTTATTATTTCTATTTCTTCATTAGGTAAAAGGTCAATTTTATTAAATACATCAATTTTTGGTTTATTTTCTATGGCAAGTATTTTTAAAACTTCTGTTATCGTATCTTTCTGTTTATCTAAATTTGGTTTTGAAATATCATAAACACAAATGATTAAATCTGAATATTTTACTTCTTCCAGTGTAGATTTAAATGCCTCAATTAAGTGATGGGGGATATTTTTTAATAAACCAACTGTGTCACTTATAAGACAGATTTTATTATCTCCGAGATAAACACCTCTTGTCGCAGGGTCAAGTGTTGCAAAGAGTTTATCAGCAACATAAAGATTGGAAGAACTTAAAGAGTTTAATAAACTGCTTTTACCAACATTTGTATAACCTAAAAGTGAAGCAGTCGGGAACATTTCTCTTGATTTTCTCAAAACTTCTCTGTGTTTTTCAATATCTTTTATTTTTTCCTTTAATATATGAATTCTATCTTTTATTCTTCTTCTATATACCTCAAGTTTCATTTCTCCAGGTCCTCTTGTTCCAAGTCCTCCTCCAAGACGAGAAAGAGAAATTCCTTGACCCGTTAATCTTGGAAGTAAATAATTGAGTTGTGCAAGTTCAACCTGAATTTTACCTTCTTTAGAATGTGCATGTTCTCCAAAGATATATAGAATTAATTCTGTTCTATCTATAACTTTGATACCAAGAGTTTCTTCTATATTTCTCTGCTGAACAGGAGTGAGGTCTTTTTCAAATATAAGAATTGAAATATTGTTTTTCTGTATAAAATTTTTGATTTCTTCCAGTTTACCCTTTCCAATATATGTTGCTGGGTTTATCTGCTGGAGTTTAATATAGAATTTTTCTATTATTTTTATCCCGAGTGTTTCTGATAGAGCTGTTAATTCTTCGGTTTCTTCTTCTATTTCATAATAAGATTTATCTTTTATTATTACTAATATACCTCTTTTACCAACAAATGTTTCTGGTAAATTCTCAATAAGTTTTTTCACTTTTTCACAATACTTTTTACTTTTAATACAGTTAAAATATCTCTATATCCAATTCCTCTTTTATACCCTGTTTTAGCAGTTTTTCTAAAAACATAGATTTTTTTACCTTTTTTTTCTTCAAGGATTTCACAAATTACCTTTATGTTTTCAAGTTTTTCTTTTTCTGTAATCATTTCTTTTCCATCAAAAAAACATACAGGTTTTAATTCAATTTCTTCACCTACTTTTTTATCCTTAATTCTTAATACTGAAAATTTCAACCCCTCTTTAACCTTAATTTGTTTACCACCGAGTTCAATAAATGCATACATTATTCACTCCTTTTTTCAATAAATTGAATATCTTTCTGTAAATTTTTTATTTTTTCTTCTATTTCAATTTTTTTATTTTTTTCGTTTTCAATTACTTCAGGCGGTGCCTTTTTAAGAAATTCTTCATTTTTCAATCTGTTCTCAATATTTGAAAGTATTTCTTTTAACTTTTCTATTTCCTTTAATTTTTTTTCTTTTTCCTCTGAAATATTTATTATACCATGAAAAGTTATACCGAGTCCACCCCATTTAAGGTGTCTGACAAAAATATCTTTTTCTTCAATAAATCTTTTTATTTCTTTTACACCTGCAAGTTTTTTTATAATT
>DAORXQ010000091.1 GCA_035371905.1 bacterium
GTAAAACAATAGCAACTACTACACTCAAAAACCCAAGAAAAAAACTCAAAAACATCATCGCCTTTTCCATTTTCTTCCCCTTTTCTTTTATTATACTGTTCTTTTATCCTTTTTGGCAAGTTCATGAATTCCTGATTAAGTGAAAAAGCACAGCGCTTGTAATGAAATTTTTATCTGTTATACCTCCTTTTCATACTTCTATCCCACAAAGAGTTTTATCGATTTTAATAGTTAAGTTCGGTTATAAAACACAATACAGAAACTATCTTGAAAATCTTGAAAAACTTGTTCCTGAAATATTACCATCTTTACCACTTGACCCATTCACAGGAAAAGAATATGTTTATAAGAAAAAAGGAAATGGGTTTTTAATTTACAGTTTAGGAAAAAATCAAAAAAATGATAATGGAATATATAATTTAAAAAAGAGAGCCGATGATATTGGTTTTGAAATTCTGTTCTGAAATTTTTTATTTTAATTCTTTCTCACTGAAAACCTCTGCCTGAAAAATATAAAGTTCTGTCTTCGGGTCTTTCCATGCATCAGGTGGAAGTCCTGCTTTATGAGAGCATAGATAACTTAAAAATTCTTCTTTTGTCCAGCCTGTTTCTTCTGCAACCTGAGGCAAAAATACACCCTGATTAAATCCTCTTTTAACAATAACTCCATCCCTTCCAAGAACAATCTCACCTGCACTTTTTACTTTTTGAGGAACCGTAAGTACTGAAATTTCAATCTCTATATCCTTCAGTTCTTCATATTTTACAGGTTCAAATCTTGGGTCTTGAGTTGCTGAATGTATAGCCATAGTCCTTACCGCCTTATAAAGTGGTTCAACGCCTTCTATATATCCAATACAGCCCCTTAAATTTCCTCCTTTTTTCAGTGTCACAAATACACCTCTTTTTTCAACTAAAACAGGGTCATCCACTTTTAATTCAGGCAGTTTTTTCCCTGATAAATAATTTTCAAGTGTTTCTCTTGCTATTTTTAAAAGTAGTTTTTTCTGGTTTTCTGTAAGCATATTTCCTCCTTTTTTATCCTTTTTCAAAATTGCAATTGCTCCATATCCAACAACTCTGCTTTTATCACCACTTGTATCTCCTGAATTTGCATAATTTAATATCTTGACTTCATAATCAGGATATTTTTCAGCAATTTTAAATAAAGTTAAAACAGCGGCATCCGCACACATTTCAACTTTTCTTGTTGAAAGATATGAGTAAAGTAGATTTAAATTTTTTGTCTTTAGTGTCTCAAGTAATAATCCGTCTTTTTGCTTTGCTGTTTCATAGGGATAATAATGGGATAAATCTGTACTTGCAACTATAATCCAGTTTTTTTTATCTTTCAAAATTTCATATATATCATCTGCAATTTTCTTAATATTTTCTTTTGATGAATCTCCAAGTAAAATCGGAAAAATTTTAAAATTTTTCAGAACAACCTGTAAAAATGGAACTTCAACTTCAAGAGAATGTTCATAATCAAGTAATACTTTATTTACTGAAAAATTTTTCTTTTTATAAAGTTTATCAAAAATCTCTTTATCTATTTCAACTTTTCCCAAAGGCATTTCCCATCCTTCCCTGTCATCAATCACTCCCCCTTTAAAATGACTATTATGACTTCTTCCAATTAAAATAACAGTTTTTATATCCATGCCTTCAAGTAATTTAAATGAGTAAGCAGCAACAGGCCCTGAATAAATATAACCGGCATGTGGAGCAATAATACCAATAATTTCCCCTTTTTCAATTTTTTCTTTATAATTTACATTTTTTAAAAAGTTATCAATCATGTTTTTCAATTCTTCTTTGTTTGAAGGATAAAATGAGCCAGAAAAAGCAGGTTGTCTGTAGGCAGGAAGTAAAATAGAGGCAAAAAGTAAAAACAAAATCAGAAACTTTCTCATTTCCATACTCCTTCTATTTTTTCTCCACAGAATTTACATTTTCCATTTACAACATTATTTTCAAGAACAGAAAATCCATATCTTTTTATCAATAGTTTACCACATTTGGGACAGTATGTATTCTCATATTCAGAACCTTCAACATTTCCTATGTAGACATATTTCAATCCAGAATTTTTTGCAATTTTAACAGCCATCTGAAGTGTCTCAACAGGGGTTGAAGGAATATGAAGCATTAAATACATTGGATGAAATCTTGAAAAATGTAATGGTGTCTCCGGTCCAAGATTATCCTTTATCCATAAACACATATTTTTTATTTCTTCTGGTTTATCATTATATCCGGGAACAATTAAATTTGTTATTTCAATCCAGATTTTATTTTTCTTAAGAATTTTTAATGTATTTAAAACAACATCAAGTTCTCCCTCACAAACATTTCTGTAATAATCCTTATTAAAACCTTTAAGGTCAACATTAACAGCATCAAGATATTTACACAATTTTTCAAGTGGCTCTGGATTAATGAAACCGGCAGTATGTACAATATTTTTTATTCCTTTTTCTTTTGCTATTTTTGCTGTATCAAACATATATTCATAAAAATTTACCGGTTCAGAATAAGTATAGGCAATTGAGGGACATTTATATTTTATTGCATATTCAACAACTTTTTCAGGTGGTAAATAAATATTTCTTGTTTCTTCAGGTGAATACTGTGATATTTCCCAGTTCTGACAGAATTTACATCTTAAAGAACAGCCAGCAGATGCAATTGAAAATGTAGAAGTAGAAGGTAAAAAATGAAAAAAGGGTTTCTTTTCAATAGGGTCAACTGCAACAGAACATGGATTTGAATAGCCCATTGAGTACAAAGTCCCATTTATATTCTTTCTTGCTCTACAAAAACCATATTTACTAGGTGAAATAATGCATATCTTAGGACATAGAAAACACTGAACAAGTTTATTATCAAGTTTTTTATAAAAAGATGCCTCTTTTAAATTCTGTGCAAAAAGTGTAGAAGACAGAAATAAAAGTATTATAAATTTTTTAATCTTTCCCTTATATATCTGCAATGGTCTCCCTCCCAATAAATTTTATTACATTTTACGCATATTGCAAACTCCTCTTTATTATTATACACAAATTCAGGGACCAAATTCTTAACTTTTTCTTTTTCTATTTTTTCAAGTTTTGTATTACATAAAGAGCATATTTTAAATAGATTTTCTTCTTTTATTTCAAGTTTAAATTTTTTAACAACCTCTTCAAACTGCTTTTCTGTATTTTCTCCTTCTATATAAAAAACAATTTCTGGATAGGCATTTACAAGTTTTTTATCTTTTGTCAGTACAATTCTATTTTCTTTTTCAGCAGTTCTTATAATTTCAATTTTTCTTGGAGTGTTGAAGTATAATGTGTCATAACCAATCAATCTCAACCACCTTGCAAGACCACCACACATCCCGTCTGTTATGAATTTAATCATATTTGTGGCGGGATGGGGATTTGAACCCCAGACATACCGGGTATGAGCCGGCTGCTCTGCCACTGAGCTACCCCGCCAATTTATTTATTTTACCTCTTTTCTTCCTTTTTAATCAAATATTCCTTTAACTTCAAAAATGCTTTTGTTCTATGACTTATCTTATTTTTTTCTTCCAAACTCAATTCTGCAAATGTTTTTCCTGTTTCAGGAATTTCAAACACAGGGTCATATCCAAAACCATTTGAACCTCTTGGAGTAAAAGTTATATATCCTTCTATTTCTCCTTTAAAAAATTTTTTTTCTCCTTTACCAACAAGGCATGCGACCGTTATAAATTTTGCTTTTCTATCTTCTTTATTTTTTAATTCTTCCATCATTTTAAGGAGTTTTTCTATATTTTTTTTATCATCTCTTTCACCTGAAAATCTTGCTGAATTAACTCCTGGAAGACCATTTAATTTTTCAACAAAAAGTCCAGAATCCTCTCCAACAACATACTCATCCTTTATAACTTTACTCAAATATTCTGCTTTTAAATAAGCATTTTCTTCAAGCGTATTTCCTGTTTCTTCAGGAAATCCCAAAAAATCAGGTGGCAAAAGGACTTCTATTTCGTTTTCAACTATATTTTTTATTTCTCTTACTTTATTTTTATTTTTAGTGGCCAAGTAAAAATATAATTTCATTTTTAAGCACTTCTTTTTCTATTTCAATTATCTTACTTATGCCCTTTTCTGCAAGCGTTAAAAGATGGTCAAGTTGTTTTTTTGTAAATGGATAACCTTCCGCAGTTCCCTGTATTTCAATAAACTCACCACTTCCTGTCATAACTACATTTAAATCAACAGAAGCAAGAGAATCTTCTGAATAATCAAGGTCAAGCAAAATATTATTATGAACAATCCCGACACTCACAGCACCAATATAATCCTTTAAAACAGGTACACTTATTAAACCAGAATTTTTTAATTTATTCAAGCAATCCACAAGTGCTATAAATCCACCAATAACTCCAGCCACTCTTGTTCCTCCATCTGCCTGAATCACATCACAATCAACCCAGAAAGTTCTTTCTCCAATTCTCTTTAAATCAACCACTCCCCTTAAAGACCTTCCTATCATCCTCTGAATTTCATGAGTCCTTCCTGAAGATAAAGTACTTCTAGGTATTCTTTCCTGAGTGGAAGAGGGCAAAAGTGAATATTCAGCAGTAATCCATCCATTTCCTGTATCCTTCAACCATTGAGGAACTTTATCTTCATAACTAACAGCACATATAACCTTTGTATCTCCCATTTCTATTAAACACGAACCAGCAGCATATTTTAAAAAACCCTTTGTAATTTTAATTTCTCTTAATTCATCATACGGTCTATTTCCTTTTCTTCTTATTTCCATTTTTCAAACCTCCTTTGCCAGTTATTTTCAAAAAATATAGATGGAACAACAAAAACATAAAATGCCTTATTTTCTATGTCTTTTACAAATCTGAAATCTATCACAAAACAGTGTATCTTTTTCCATAATTCATATGTTTGACTTATTAAATCTTTTGAATCAAAATCATAAAAAACCCCAATTCTAAAATTCCAGTCATTTTTTAAAGATTGCTGATACCATGTTTCAAGCCCAAAAATATCTGATTCGTCATCAACTCTGGTTCCTATTGAAAATTTATATTTTTCTGCTTCATAAGAAACTGTATTTACTCCGAAATTATAATAACTGCTATTTTCTCTTAAAATCCATTCATTATCTCCTTCTATCTTAAAACTTTTAAAAGCAAGTTCATATTTTAAAGAAATATCTTCAAACTTATTCTTATCAAAATTATAATCATTTTCTACCCTGAAATTTCCGGTAAGTCCTTTATACAGATTTATGTTCCATAGTAAAGAAGAAGAAAGAAATATACCACTGTTTTTTTCTTCAAACTCATCAAATTTAATTAACTGTTCTGGATTATATCTTGTTTCCCTTTTAAAAAAAGAAATTGATGGAACAAAAACCACATCTGAAAACTTACTGTAAAAATTTGTTGAAAAATTTATCCCACCTTCTCCAATATAATTAAACTTGTAAAGGTCCATATCAGGATAATTCAAGGAAGAAAAGGAAATATATGGTTTTACTGTAAAATAAGGTAAGTCCTTTTTATACATTAAATCAATTTTGTTAAGGATTCTCAAACAGTTTTCACCTTCTTTATGGAAATTCGTAAATCTGAAATCATAGGTTAAAAATAAAGGTATATCTGAAAAATTAAAATATGGAAGAAAATATCTAATTTCCGGTATTTTTTCAACTTTCAAAACATCTTCCTGTGCATTTTCTCTTATTGTAAAACCTAAAATTCCTTTTCCCAGATAGTCAGTAATTGAAAAATAGTTGAACATTTTTGATTTTCTTAAATATTCATCTCTAAAAAAGTCAATAAAAAATTCATTGTTATCCATCCATCTCCAGTCAACTAAAAAATCTAAATTTTTAAAATTTCTCTGAATTTCAAGATATCCACCGGGTAAAATCTCTCCATCATATTTTTTAAGAAAAAATGAGTTAAAATTTATATTTTTCTCTTCGGAAGAAAAACCAAGACCCACTCCAATCCTCTTTTCTCCAATCAATATTTTTTCATTCATTAAATAATCCTTCTTTTCACTAAATCTATTTGTAAAATTGAAAGTTAAAGAAGCACCTGTTCTTGTCTTATATTCAAAAGAAGGAAGAAAAAATGTTTTTTTTGCTTTCAAATCAAGTGAAAATACTGGAAGATAAAAGAAATTGAAATTCTTTCCAAAAACAATTTTTACTTTTTCTAATCTCAAATAATCTTTTTGTTTCCAGTACTCAATTTTTCCTGCCTGTAATCTGTAATGAGGTTTTTCTTCAAGGTCACATGTTGTAATATATCCATTTTCAAATTTAAAAAATTCCCCTTTTCTTTCTGATATCTCACTTTTTCCATAAAACGACGCAAAATTAAACTTTGCATTATATATAATCCCTTTTTCTTCTTCCAAATTATATTTAACTTTTTCAGCATAAAATCTACCAGAAGAAGAAAAAATTTCAACACCTTCTTCACAT
>DAORXQ010000092.1 GCA_035371905.1 bacterium
GGATAGTAGGAATAATACTTGCATTATTTACAATTATAACCCTGAAAATAAGATGAACCAGATAAAAGGGAAAAAAATAGGAATTATAGGACTTGGAATTAGTGGATTTGATACAGGTATTTTTTTACTTGAAAACGGAGGAGAGGTTTTTATTTCTGAAAAAAATGTTAATGAAGACATACTGGAAAAGGTTAATATTTTAAAAGAAAAAGGAGCAAAAATTGAAACAGGAGAACATACCCCTGAATTTTTTAGAGAAGTTGAGTTTGTTGTAATAAGTCCAGGAGTGGATGAAAAAAATGAGTTTATAGATTTTTTAAAAAAAAGAAAAATCCAGTTTATAAGTGAAATAGAACTTGCTTATAATTTTTCAAAAAGCAAAAAAATAATTGCAATAACAGGAACAAATGGAAAAACGACCACGACCACCCTTATTGGAAATATTTTTAAAAAAGCAAATTATCCATCGGTTGTATGCGGTAATATAGGAAATACATTTATAGGAGAGATTAAAAACATAGAAGAAAAAACGTGGATTATTCTGGAAGTCAGCAGTTTTCAGTTAGAAAAAATAGTAAATTTCAGACCTTATATATCCTGCCTTTTAAATATTGATTATGACCATTTTGACAGATATTTAAACATGGAAGAATATATACAGGCAAAAAAAAGAATTTTTGAAAATCAAAAAGAAAATGATTTCAGTGTGTTAAATTTTGATGATTATCATACAAAAAGATTATTGAAAGACATAAGAAGTCAAAAAAGATTTTTTAGTTTTTCAAAAATTTCAAATGGTGTTTATTATGAAAACGAAAATATATTTCTGAATCTGGATAACAAAAATTTAAAAATCCTTGAAACGAAAAATTTAAAAATTCAGGGGAAAGGAAATATTGCCAATATAATGGCTTCTTCTTTGATTTCTATTCTATGCGGAATTGAACAGGAAACAATAAAAACTGCAATTGAAAATTTTGAAGGTCTTCCTCACAGAATGGAAAAAGTTGCTGAAATTGATGGTGTTATCTATATAAATGACTCTAAATCAACAAATCCCCATTCTGTTAAAAATTCTGTATTAAGTTTAAAAGGTAAAAATAATATAATTTTGATACTTGGTGGAAAAGATAAAGGATTTCCATACCATCAACTTACAAAATATCTTAAAAATAGGGTTAAGTTTATAATTCTTCTTGGAGAAGCAAAAGAAAGGATAAAAAAAGAACTTGCATCATCAAATATACCAATGGAATATGTTGGAAATTTAAAAGAAGCAGTTATACTATCAAAAAAGGTTGGGAAAAAAGGAGATTTTGTCCTTTTTTCTCCCGGTTGCTCTTCTTTTGATATGTTCAAAAATTACGAGGAGAGAGGCGATGTTTTCAAAAAAGAAGTATTTTCTTTATGTTAGTATTTTTGTTTCAACTTTTTCACTTATTCTTCTCGGAACTGTTTTTGTTTTAAGTTCAAGTTTTTTTTATGGATTGGAAAAAAATAATTTAATATTATATTTTGAAAAACATTTAATTTATCTATTTGCTGGCTTATTTATATTTTATCTAATTCAGAAATCGGATATAAAAAAACTGGAAAAATATGGACTTATGATTTTGGGAATTTCTCTGATAATTTTGCCTTTACCAAATATTCAGGGAGGACTGAGATGGATAAAAATTGGACCTTTTTCTTTTCAGCCATCTGAATTTGTAAAAATTACTTTCATTATATATCTGGCTATTTATTTAAAGAAAAGAATTTCTATGGTAAATAATTTAAAGACACTCATAATACCCATCATCATTTATCTTTTTATTATCGCAATTTTACAATTACAAAAGGACTATGGAACATTTTTAATTATCTCTGTTACTTTCCTGGGAGTTCTTTTTTTATGTGGTCTTAAATCAAAATATATTTTTTCTATCTCTGGATTTTTTATAATTTTAATGCTTGGACTAATTCTTCTTTCACCTTATAGAATAGAAAGAATTAAGTTATATCTGAATAAAAATGAAGACCCGCTTGGCAAAAACTTTCCACCCAAACAGGCAAAAATATCATTAAGTTCAGGAGGTTTATTTGGAAAAGGACTTGGTGCGGGAACAGGAAAACTGAAATTTGTTCCAGAAATTCATAAGGATTTTGTTTATGCTGTTGTAGGAGAAGAACTCGGTTTTGCCGGTTCTTTTGGAATTCTTCTTCTTTTTAGTATTATAGTTTTTTGTGGACTTGAAGTTTCCAAATTCTGCAATGATTTATTTGAAAAGATTTTAGCATTTGGAATAAGCACTTCTTTTGGGACTCAGTTTTTATTACACGCAGGTGTTGTTCTATCTATTCTACCACAAAAAGGAACAACTCTTCCCTTCTTCAGTGTGGGAGGTTCTTCTCTTTTAGCAAATTTAATCTCACTTGGAATTCTACTAAAAATTTCTGAAAATATAATAAATCAGGACCATTCAAAGGATATAGAAGAAACAATTTTAAAATTAAAATGAACTTGAAAGGAATTGTTTTTGATGGTGATGGTGTTTTATTTGATACAGAAAAATTGCATGTAATTGCATGGAAAACCATCTTCAAATTTCATAACATTGAACTGACAGAAGACGACTTTGCTGAAGGAGTTGGTGTTGAGGACAGGGTTTTTTTAAAAAATTTAAAAAAGAAAGGGAAAATTAAAAAAATTTTTAAAATAGAAGAATTGGTTTCAGAAAAAAATAAGCAGTTGCTTAAAATTGTGAACAAAAAGAATTTAGGAGTTTCTGAAGAAACAAAAAAAATACTTAAATTTTTAAAAAACAAATACAAAATTGCACTTGCTTCAAATTCTGAAAAAAAATTTGTTTTAAAGGTACTTAAAATTTCAGATATATATAAATTTTTTGACCTTGTAATTACAAGAAATGATGTTAAGAAACCAAAACCATTTCCTGATATATATACCGAGGTTTCCAGAAAATTGAAAATACCTGCAAAAAATATAATTGCTTTTGAGGATTCTGAAACAGGAATTATCTCGGCAAAATCAAGTGGAATTTTCTGTGTTGCTCTTCCTTCTACTCAACCACTTGAAAAAATTAAAATTGCTGATATAATCATACACAAATTAAGTTTAAATAATGTAAAAAAGGTGATAAAAATTTTTGAGGAGAAAAATGAAAGTTAAAAATATAGAATCGGAAAGAATAAGAAATTTACCAATTTATATGTTTCAAGCAATAAATGCAAAAAAATTACAATTAAGAAGAGAAGGAAAAGATATTATTGATTTTGGTATGGGAAATCCTGATAAACCACCACCCGCACCTGTGATAGAAAAATTAAAAGAAGTTTTGAAAGATCCAAAGGTTCACAGATACAGTGCTTCAAAAGGAATTTTTCACTTAAGAAAGGAAATAGCGAACTGGTACTTAAAAAGATTTGGAGTTAAACTTGATCCTGAAGAAGAAGTAGTTGTCTGTATCGGTTCAAAGGAAGGGATAAGCCATCTTGCTCTTGCAATTTTTGATAAAGGGGATGTTGTTCTTATACCAAATCCTACTTATCCAAGCCATCTTTACAGTGCAATTATTTCAGGAGCGACAATATATGATTTACCACTAAAAAAAGAGAACAATTTTATTCCTGATCTCAATCAACCAATTTATGACAGATTTCCTAAACCAAAAGCAATGATTTTAAGTTATCCTAATAATCCCACAACACAAATTGTTGATATTGATTTTTTTAAAGATGTTGTGAAATTTGCAAAGAAAAAAGACCTTATTATTATACATGATATTGCTTACTCAGAAATATATTTTGAGGATAAGGATAGACCACACAGTTTTCTTGAAGTAAATGGAGCAAAAAGTATTGGGATAGAATTTTATTCTCTTTCAAAAACATATAATATGGCTGGTTGGAGGGTTGGTTTTGCCGTTGGAAATAAATATGTGATAAGAGCATTGACTAAATTAAAAAGTTATTATGATTATGGGATTTTTACTCCAATTCAGGTTGCTGCAATATGTGCCTTAAGATTGGAAGAAAAATATATAAATGAAGTGAGGGAGACATATAGAAAAAGAAGAGATGTTATGGTTGAAGGACTGAATAGAATTGGATGGAATGTTGAAAAACCAAAAGCAACTTTATATATATGGGCAGAGATTCCTGAAAAATTTAAAAAAATGGGTTCAATGAAATTTTCCTTATATCTCCTTGAAAATGCCCATGTTGCAGTTTCTCCAGGTGCTGGCTTTGGAAAATATGGAGAAGGATATGTAAGATTAGCACTTGTTGAAAATGAACACAGAATAAAACAGGCAATCCGTTCTTTAAAAAATTTAATTAAAAACAAAAAATAAAACTATATAGATAAAAATCCTTTTAAAAATTTTGAGATATACGCATCTTCATTTGAATAATCAGAAACAATCTTTGCAATTTTTTTAACCTTCTCTTTTGCATTTACGGGAACGACTGAAATTCTTGCATATAAAAGCATTTCAATATCATTTTCTCCATCTCCAAAAGCAATTATTTCATCGGGTTTTATATTGTAATATTTGGCAAGTGCTTTTAAAGCAATTCCTTTATTCACCCCTTTATTCATGAATTCAAGATATTCTGGATTTGTTTTTACAATATTCAAACTTTTACCAAAAAGTTTTTTGAAATATCTGTACTGGAAATCTCTCGTCCTTTTAATATTCTCATTTTCAGTATCTGTTATTAAAATAAGTTTTGTTGGTTTTTTATTTTTAAAATTTTCTAAACTATCAACAAAAAAATATTTTGCACCTGTCTGTTTTGAGTAAATATCAACATATTTTTTTAACAATGGGTCATTCACAGCATAAAGAGTATCATTATAGTAGAAATTAAGAAGGAATTTGTTCTCCAAACAATAATTAATTATAAACTTTGAGTACTTTAAAGGAACAGGATTATGATAAATTATTTTTCTTTTTTCTTTTTCTGTTAATCTGACCATTGCACCATTATAAACAATAAGAGGAGTATCAATTCCAAGAATTTCTGAATATACAGAAACACAATCAGTCATTCTTCCTGAAGCAAGAACAACAATGCCACCGGATTTATAAAATTTTTTTAAGGTTATTTTATCTTCTTTATTAATTTCTCCTTTATTGTTAAGTAGAGTCCCATCAAGATCTATCGTAAGTAATTTTATCATTTTGTCAGATTTAAATTTTATCTTTTTTTATTCTGCATAATTTCTGCTCTCTTTAAATATTCTTTATAGGTTACAAGTTTAAATTCTTTTATTATTTTTTCTATTGATATTTTTCTATCAACAACTTCTATTGTAAAAATCGCTTCATCCCCAAAAGTTTCTAGTTTCACTCCATCCTTATATTTTTCAATTATTTTTCTTACTTTATCTCCCTGGTAATCCCAGTGAAAAACAGTTCTTTCAAGATTTATATCTGACCATACCCAGTATGAAAATCTGTCTGTTTTTACCAACCATCTTCCAGTATTATCTATTATTCCAGAATTTAAAGACCATATACCAGCAACTATAAAAACCTGATATAAAAGAGATATTGAATTTAATATTTTACCTGCAGGATATGCTGAAGAAAAAACAAGTAATTTTGCTCCATTATTCACCTGATATTTTAAGTCATAATGCCAGTTTGCATCAAAACAAATAAATGCACCAATTTTACCAAATTCTGTTTCAATTGGTTTCTGATCCTTTCTTCCAGAATAAATACCTTTCTCTATTTCTCCTTCTGTTGGATGAATTTTATCATATTTTCCTACTATATCTCCTTTCCTGTTTACAAAAAAACAACTATTATAAATTTTTTCATCAACTAAATCATAACTTGACCCACAAACCCAGCAATTTGTCTTTCTCGCAATATATTTTAAAAACTCTTTTATCTTTTCCCATTTTCCAAAATCTCTTTTTTCAAATTCAATACCAACATATGCAAAAACCTCAGGTAAGACAACAAGGTCAGGATTTATATTTTTTATATCCTTAAAAATATTCTCAATATAAGATAAATTATCTTCAATCTTTCTTACTTTTCTGTATTCATATGCCATAGAAATAGCAACAGTTCGCATACTTTCTCCTTTTTAGTTTTTATATTACCAGTAAATAAACTTTGTAAAAAGATTTTTTTCAACAGGTGTAAGTTTCTCAACATCAGATATAATATATCTATCCTCAAAAATATCTATTAAAAGTTTACCCTTCTTACCAATGTCAATTGCCTTACTCCTTTCCCATCTCAAGTAAAACTCTTTCTCGCCTTTATCTG
>DAORXQ010000093.1 GCA_035371905.1 bacterium
AATCAAGCAGTTCCAAATCAATAAGATTAGATATTACCTCTTCAGAAGTTTCTTCAATTGCCTTTGTTACTTCAATTGATATTTCTTTTTCATAATCTTTATACTTTCTTTCTCGTCCAATATAACTTGTGACTTTCGGAGTTAAATCTAAGGTATATTGTATATGTTCGTCTGGTTTTAAAAATACAACTTCTTTTTCTTCATACTTTACACATAATTTCTTTTTTAAATAAGGAAGTTTACTCCACTTTTCTTTTTCCAAAGGTATGACAGGTATTTTTATTTCTTCAAAGTCAACATCTTCTTTTCTTATTTCTTCTAAAAATTTATTCATATAATCTGCTTTTATTCCGTAAATGTTTAATGTTTCAAGAAGGGCAATCTCTTTATTTTCACTTCTTTTTAAAGTCATATTTTTGCCTTTCAATCTTACGCCTCTTCCAAACAATTGAATAATCTGTGGTCCTTGTCCTTTGCCTATATTCAAAAGACCCATTGAAGATACACGCCAGGTGTCCCAACCTTCAATGAATTTTTTTGAACCAATAAGTATGTTGATACTTGAGTTTTCCTTCTTTATATCATCAAATAAAGATTGAGAGATTGCATCTTGTTCAATTGTAATTTTTTCCTGTTCAAGTAATTTTTTAAAACCAGATATATCGCCAATATTTATAACACCAAAGTATGGATTTTCTCCAATTTTTAACCCAAATTCACCTTCAGAATTTTTTATCTCATATATCTTAAAACTACCTTTGCCAATAAAAACTTTTTTATAAATATCATCAACATCAATGACTTTTCCTCTTAACAACGGAAATCTATTTTCAAAAATATCATTTCCATTATCATCTTCTAAACCAGTTTTTCCACTTAAAACAAAATCAATTTTTTTCTTTAACCAGTTTTGATCTTCTGTAATTTTCTTTATAAACTTAACAATTTCTAAAACATCTGACTCTTCTTCTTTTCCTGTCACTGTTGTTCCGACAAAAATCCAAAGTGGCTTTTCAATGTTATATTCTTTTGCCAAAGTTGTTTTTTCTTCATATAAAACTATCTGTTCATAAAAAGATAAAAGGTTTGCAACAAACATTGTTTCTTGAAAATCTTTGTCTGACAATTTCGTTTCATTAACGTTCAAAACTTTAAAGTCCTTCCCATAGCCGTCTAAATAGAAGTATTTGTAAGAATAATCAAAGATTATTGATTTTGAATATTCTTTTAGTGTTTCTTTGTTTTTCTTACTTAAAATCTGTGCAAAGGTTGCACTATATTCAAAAACAAAGCCATTTTCTGAAAGTTTATCTCTTAACTTTGCCCATTTTTGCTCTTCTGATTTTCTACCTTTATGTCCCTCATCAACAAACATCAAATTCTTTCCTTCAAATGTTTCAACAGGCAAAGTTACTCCACCACCTTTCTTCTCTTCAACAAACTTTGTCATCTCAATTACCAAAACTTCATTTTCCGTCTTTAAGCCACCGTTTAATGAACCCGAACCTGAATAAATTCTTGCTGGTATCCCACTTTTAATTAGCTCTTCATAATGCTGTTTTGAAAGTCCTTCATTTGGAGTGATAAAAATTATGTTGTCAGGAGAGAAAAGATTATATTTGAAAAACTGGTAGTAGTTTATATGAGCAATGAGTGTCTTTCCGGAACCGGTTGCCATCCAAAAAGCAAGTTTTTTAAAATCATCTTCAGTAAAGTTGCCTATTAAGTCTTTTGCATTTTCATCTTCGTAATTTTCTAAAAATTCATTTAATTGATAAAGAAATAATTGTTTATTGTTTTTTAAGTTATCCAAAAATATCTCAGTAAATAAAACAGCAAGGTATTGAAAGTATTTTAGAGAAACATTGCCCCTCCTATAATTTATCTTTTTTTCATACTCCTGAATGTTTTTATCATACCTCAATAACTCATCTTCGTTTATTTTTAATCCGTCTAACCCAGTTAAGACATTTACAAAATGTGTTCTTCCATCGCTATCAGTGCCTTCTTTTGTATCCTTTAATTTTAATTGTAAGTCTCTGAAATCTTTTTCACCAAAAAGTGAGAGAAAGTATTTGTTTAAAATTAAGTACTTTTCAATTTTCATAGTTTAATTTTTCCAATATAAAACTTTTTACTTTTTTTGCAATCTCAACTGCTTCTTTTGCCTCTTCAATAGTTGGTACATAAAACTCATCTGGATATCTTACCTCAACTGCATATCTTGTAAGTTTATTCGCTTTTATTTCATAAAGATATTCAAATTCATCATCGTTTTCTTTACATAATTCAATCAACTCAGCAATATCATGTGTTTTACCAAATGGTTTACTTATAAAAGTTAAATATGCCTTTAAATATTTTTCAACGCATTGTTGAGCATGAAAACAAACAGTACTTGTAAATGGTTCTGATACACTTAGTTCGTCTTCAGCAGTTTTTAAATCACCGTCAGCAATGAAAATCCAGTTTTTATAACTATTTTTTTTCATACCTCAATACCTTCCTTAAGGATATAATAGGTTATTTTTCCCACATCATCTTTTTCTTCTTCTATCTCATCATCTGATTTTATGATAATATCATTTGGAATTCTTAATTTTGCTAATTTTATTTTAATCCCATCAATAATATCCCATTTTTCATTAAAACTGAGTTTTTTATCAACAATCACAAAAAAATCAAAATCACTGTCTTGTCTATAAGTTCCTTTTGCTCTGCTTCCAAATAGAATAATCTTTAAAACCTTAAGTCCATTTTTTTCAATCTCTTCTTTTATTATCTTCAATGCTTCTTCCATATCACTTTACCATTAACTTTTAAAATCTGGTTCAATTAACTTTTTAAATTCTGCTTCAATATATCTTATTTCTGCTTGAAAATCATCAAAACTCTGTGTTAAAACACTTTGTCCATTTACATAAACAACCTGTGGCTTCCATTCTTTTAATTCTTTTTTGATAAACTTTTTGTCTTTGTAAATTTTAAATTTTTTATAGTTAATCTCTTCTTTCGTATCTTCCTTTTCTTTAATTTCATTCAATTCTTCAATCCAATTATCATCAAACTCTCTCCAGACAATAGCAAAATCCCTCCCTTCCTTCTCACCAAGAATAAATAAGTATCTCTTCCCTTCATTATATCTTATCTTCATCCTCTTTACCTTTAATCCAAGAAGATAATTAAATGTTTCAGGAATATCAACAATAACTTCTTTTGGTTCTGATCCTTCATATATTTTAAGTTTATAAGCAAATGGATTTTTTAGTTTTTCAATGTTTAATAAATACTCACTTTCTCTTGTTTCAAAGTCAAGGAAGTATTTTAGAAGGTATTCGTCTTTAAAAAGTTCCTGTGCTTTTTTATTTTCTTTAAGTTCAATGTTATCAAGACAATCTTCGTATTGTTCAAATGTTTGATATTTAAAGAAACCACCTGCGTTTTTTTCGTTGTATTTTTCCTTTACATCTTTTTCTTTACTTATTCCTGATTTATCGTAAGCCAAAACTTTTTTCATTCTTGGTAAAATTACTGTCCAGAAATGATCTCCCATTTCAATTCCAATCCATTTTCTTTTAAGTTTGTGTGCTACTGCTGTTGTTGTGCCAGAGCCAAGGAAAAAGTCCATAACTAAATCATTTTCATTGGAGGTGGATTCTATGACACGCTTTAAGAGGATTTCTGAGTTTTCTGTTTGAAAGTTCCAACCATCTGAATAAGATGGTATGTCTTTCCAGTTATCAGTTATCTTTTGTTCTTCAGATGTTAGATATTCAACTTTCCAATTATCAGATTTACAATTGAGACAGACTTCAATTTTTTTAACTCCATAGACTTTAGTAGTTGAAAATATGTCAGCGAATTTAAACTTTTCTTTTGTTTGCATAATGTATTCTATGAAATTTTCCTTTCTTTCCTTCTCATCCCAATAGTATATAGCATCGCACTCCCTACACTTTAGCCTTAAATAATGTTCTTTGAGTAATTTGTCTACCTTTTCCTGAATTAATGAAAAATGTTGGCCTGGTGGAGGATATAAAACTTTTCCAAAGAATATTCTCTCTGCAGGCTTTCTCTCTTCCTGCTTTAAAAATCCTGTCCATTTAAAATCTGTTAAACTTCTCGACTTATATAAATCTTTCCTAAGATATTGACCCGTTTTTGAAAATAGGAAAAGCCATTCACTTTCTACTTCAAATTTTTCCGGCGTGCCTATAGCTTGCCTTTTCCTATTTATACTTATCTCATTTCTGAAATTCTCCTCGTCAAAAATCTCATTCATCAAAGGTCTGACAATCCAGTTTCCGTTATAATCACACCTTACAAAAATGCTTCCTCTATCATTTAATAAATCTCTTGCTAATCTTAACCTATTTTCAAGCATACTTATCCAAGTTGAATCTTTATACTTTACATTGTAAAGATAATCTGCATCTTGTTCTTTGTTAAATGGTGGGTCAATATAAATTGTCTGCACTCTCTCTTTATACTTGTTTAAAAGCAAATTCAATGCCTGCCAGTTTTCACTTTTAATTAAAACTCCATCTAAAATATCGTCTAAATCATACTTTTCAGAGATTTTTTCCAAAAGTTTAAACTTAAACTCTTCATCAAAATACCTTGTATCTATCGGAAGCTTTTTGTTTTCTAAATCCTTTTTATTTTTTATTTCTCCAAAACCAAGTTCTTCCCATTCTTTTAGCTGGTTTTCATTTCTTAAAACCGCTTCAATCACTTCATCTAAAAATTTTTCATCTGTCCATTCTTTTATCCTATCAAGTGTAATAACATAATCAGTTCTTATAACAAACTTTTTTTTCTCCCATAATTTTTTTTGAAAATCTTCAATCTGTGAAAGAAAATCAATTATCTTTTCTCCAATCTCTCTAACAACTTTTGCTCTTGTTATGTGTTTGTCTAAAAATTTTTCTTCTTCAAGTGTTTTTATATCTAAAACTTCTGCTTTTATAAAATAGTCAAGTTGTTCTTCTAAAAATCTCTTTAAGTTCTTATGTATAAAAAAGTCCCTTGTGTTTTTAGCAGTAAATCTGTTTATATGATAAAGCAAAACTGGTTTTTCGTTTTTTGTCTCTTCTATTAAATCCTTTAAAAGATAAAACTGCTTTTGAGCTTGTAAAATTTCTTTTATTTCTTCAAAAATCACTTGATTGATTTTTTCCTGTTTTGGTAGTTGGTCTTTTTTATCTTCTTCATTGTTATTATCTTTTTCATCTTTAACTTTATTATTTAGTTTTTTAACTTCTTCCTCTGATAAAAACTTATACTTGAAATAAACAACTACTTCTTTTTTATTTTCATCAATCTCTAATTTTTTGTTGGATAAAATAAATCTTTTTTGTTTTTCCTTTTGCTTATTTGTTGATAATTCCTCTTCTGCTGTCTCTGTTCTAAAAAGCACCCTATAGTCGCCAGCTTTGAATGTGTAATCTCTGAAAAGAAAACCTGTTTTAGTATAATATTGTTCTGAATTTGCCCAGTAAAGTTTTACCTCTTCACCATTGTATGGAATAGCATATTTATGTGTTTTTATTGAATATCTGTATTGTGGAGTAAAATCACCTTCTTCATAATACCTTGAAAAGAAGTTATAAAGGTCATTAAAAACCTGAAGTTTAATCTCATCAATTTTATCTGCTTCTTCCTTTTGTGCTTTAATCTCAAGATATTTTTTACCAAGTGGAGTATTTTTAAATTCTTCTTTAAGTTCTCCAATAGAAGTAATGGCTTCATTGCCAAAGTTTTTAATTATCTCCTGTTTTGCTTTCTCAAATTCCTGGTCTATATTTCTCAAAATACCGTTTTTATGCTTTTCAAATGCTTCATCAACAATAGCAGGAAGTTTGTTTTGGATAAAATCCTCAATTTCTCTTCTTTTATAATTCAAAATTCTATAAATTCCAAAATCTAAATCTGAAGAGTCAAACTGAAAAAGATCTTTTAAAAGACTTTGAAATTTCTGAAGTGCCTCCATCTTAATTTCTCCTGTTTTTATGTAAAATTTATTTTTATTTTTTCCATAACACCCTACCTCCCTTAAACGCCTCCCTATAAACCCTTTTCAACCTTTCCTTATACTTCACATTTGGGGTCTATCTTCTGCACTTCTTATTAAATCGTAAGTTTCTTTGGTTGTTCCAATCCCAATGAGAATTCTTATTTTCTCAGTTTTTTGTAGTGGCTTATATATGGCGTAAAACCCACTTACATAAAAATAAGCAACTAAACAATCAAAAAATTTACAATCCTTTATTAATTGTGCAAATCTATCTT